>NZ_JABKCA010000022.1 GCF_013166655.1 Lentimicrobium sp. L6 | reverse complement strand
GACTTATAAGGGTTCTGTTACTTTGATTTTGTAGCTTAGGGCGAAGAGCATAGAGCTTTATTAAAAAAACTCTGAGGACTGGACTTGACCTGGTTTTAGGAGTTTTTTTATTAAAATAAGAAGCCAATCTCTCTTTTATTTTAACTGTTTTGTCTTCCTGAATTGGAATTTATGATATTTAATTACGATGTAAAAAAACTGACCTGAATATTTTTCCACTTGCCCTTTCAAACAATATCTGTAATTTAGCGTTTATATAGAAACAAAAATTGCAGATGAATTTTTTTCAACAAACAGGTAGGTATCTGTTATTTATGTGGCAAGTTTTATCTAAGCCAGAGAAGCGTAAAGTGTTTTATAAGCAATTGATGACCGAGTTTTATGCTATTGGTGTAGATTCTTTTGGCATAGTAGTTATCATCTCTGTGTTTATGGGAGCTGTAGTATCTATATTAGTAGCTTATAATCTTGACAATCCTCTTATTCCTATGAAAATGATTGGTTATTCCACCAGGGAAATGGCCATTTTGGAATTTAGTCCTACCATGATTAGTTTGATTCTGGCCGGAAAAGTAGGTTCTAGTATTGCTTCACAAGTAGGAACCATGAGAGTGACAGAACAAATTGATGCCCTAGAAATCATGGGAATAAATCCAGCAAACTTTTTGGTATTCCCTAAGCTCATTGCAGCCATTCTAATTCATCCAGCATTAATTGTGTTCTCTATGGTGGTCAGTATTTTTGGTGGTTTTATAGTAGCTTCTCTAACTAATCTTTTCACCCCTGATGAATATATACAGGGTTTGAGATCTTGGTTCGATGCTTTCACCGTGTTTTATGCTTTAATTAAAACGGTGGTGTTTGCTATTATCATTGTGAGCATTGCAGGGTTTCAAGGGTATATTATCAAAGGAGGTTCTATTGAGGTGGGGCGTGCCAGTACTAAAGCTGTAGTTTATGCCAGTATTTTAATAATTGTTTTCAATCTAATTTTAACACAAACTATTTTAATATGATTGAAGCCATAAATATATCGAAGAGCTTTGGAGAACATCAAGTTCTAAAATCTGTTTCTGCTCAATTTGAGAAAGGAAAGAATAACCTAATTATTGGTAAGAGTGGGGCAGGGAAAACTGTTCTATTGAAATGTTTGGTCGGATTACATGAGGTAGACGATGGTCATATCGATTTTGATGGTCGAAACTTTTCAGAAATGAAAATGAAAGACCGCAAACAGATTCGAAAAGAGATTGGAATGTTATTTCAAGGAGGAGCTTTATTCGATAGCTATAATGTGGAAGATAACGTGATGTTTCCTCTCAATATGTTTACCACCATGAGCGAAGAAGAAAAGCTCGAACGAGTAAATCTAGTTTTAGAACGAGTAAAATTGGTTAATTCTAATAAATTAATGCCAGGAGAATTGAGTGGTGGAATGATTAAACGTGTTGCCATAGCTCGTGCCATCTCCAATAGTCCAAAGTACCTGTTTTGTGATGAACCCAATAGTGGACTTGATCCTAATACAGCAGGTGTGATCGATGACTTAATTGCCGAGATTACTGAGGAATATGATATTGTGACCATTGTGAATACCCATGATATGAATTCTGTTTTAAAGATAGGGGATCATATTTCATTTGTAAATGAAGGCCAAATTTGTTGGCAAGGAAACCGAGATGAAATTCTAGATTCAGATAATGAAATATTAAATGATTTTGTATTCTCTACAGAATTAACTAAAAGATTAAAACAATCAAAATATAGATAAATGAGCATATTAGATATTGTTTTTATAATTCCAGTGGTTTGGATGGCATATGTGGGTTTTAAAAAGGGATTAGTGGTAGAGTTATCTTCCTTAGTTGCTTTATTACTTGGGGTTTTTGTGAGCCTTTATTTCTCCGATGTTACAGCAGAGTTTTTAAAAGAAACATTTGAACTAAAAACAAAATACCTCTCCTTAATCAGTTTTATTGTTACCTTTATTTTGGTGGTGATTGCTGTTAATCTAATAGGAAAGTTAGTTGAAAAACTAGTTGATATTGTGGCTTTGGGCTTTTTAAATAAAAGTGCTGGGGGAGCTTTTGGAGTATTAAAAGCAGCAGTTCTACTTAGTTTTGTCCTTTTCTTTATCGAAAAAGCAGATAAAAAGAAAGTTATTATCAGTGAGGATTTATCCGAAAATAGCTTGTTCTATCCCTATGTTCAGCCCATAGCAGATCATTTAATCAATATTTATGGAGATATAGAATTTGATTTCGATGCAGATGAGTTAAAAGAGAAAGTCTTGCATCCAAATATATAGTGCTGATTATGTTTGAAAAGTAAAGGCAAAAAAAATGCAGGCTATCTTGGGGGAAGCCTGCATAAACCAAAAATCAAAATCAAATCATTTATTCAATGTGGCCAGTTTCACAACTAGCTGTTGTATGAGAAAATTATGTGTTAATCATTGATGCAAATATATAGCCTCTAGCTTCTTGCAATTGTTAAGCGCTTATAACAAGCGTTAAAGAGTGTTAAACCAGTAGTTTCCACATTTTAAGCTTTTATCTTTGCTAAAAACAAAGACCATTTGAATAAGAAAATCATATACTTTATAATCAGCATTATGTCTGTGACATTAATCCTTTTAGTGGTCATTCAGGTGTACTGGATAAAGAATGCGATTATGGTTCGAGAAGCCATCTTTAACAGGGATGTGAATAAGGCTGTAGAAAATGTGGTATTTCAGCTCGATAGAATCGACAGAACAAAAATGATTTCTTTGAGAAAAGAAAAGCTGGATAGAGCTAGAATGAAATGGATTAAGCAAGATTCTCTTCAAACTTTTAGGATAGAAGACTTAAGTCAATGGGGGAGCTCTCAAATAATAGGACCAAATCCAGCAATAGGTAGTAATTTCCAAACTGGAAAGCTGATTGAAAGTATGTTCTCTAATGTCACTAAAGACCGTGGTCTCATCGAGAATCGCGTGAGTAGGAGTCTTGTAGATAGTTTATTGAAGATTGAACTTAGGATAGCAGGAATACATACCAAATATGAGTTTGGTATTTATAGTCCCATGAGGAATGCATTGATTCATCAAAAAACAGGTCAGTACCCAGAAGAATTAATGGGTTCGAGTTTTCGATACCTGTTGTTTCCAGGAGAAATATTTAGTCCTCAAAATTTATTAAAGATTTATTTTCCCAACGAAAGGTCTTACCTTATTACTAGAATCTGGGTTTTATTGGCTTTATCAGTTGTATTGATATTGACCATTATTATTTCATTTACCTATGTGATTACCACAGTTTTTCGGCAGAAGAAATTATCAGAAATAAAGAATGACTTTATTAATAATATGACCCATGAGTTTAAAACACCTATTGCAACTATTTCCTTATCTTGTCAAGCATTAACAGATAGCGATGTGGCAAAAAACCCAGTGGTCTACGAAACCTATCTCAATATTATTACAGAAGAAAATAATAGATTGGCAGGCATGGCCGAAAGAATTTTACAAAGCGCTCGTCTGCAAAAAGGAGAAGTAGTTTTAAAACCTGAAGATATTAATATTCATGATGTCATTAGTGATGCCATACAAAAGGTAAACCTTCAGGTGGAGAAAAAAGGTGGTAAAATAAGTATGGAACTAGAGGCTGAAAACCCAATGGTTTTTGCTGATAGAATTCATATCACCAATATCATATTTAATTTATTGGATAATGCGAATAAATACACACCATGGGCTCCTATTCTTTTAATTAAGACAAAGAATATAGGAGAAGGCATCATTTTTAGCTTAAAAGACAATGGCATTGGAATTAGTAAATCTAACCAAAAAAAGGTATTTGATAAATTATTTAGAGTACCTACTGGGAATGTTCATAATGTGAAAGGTTTTGGTTTGGGATTGAGTTATGTAAAAACAGTGGTGGAAAAACACCAAGGAAAAATTACAGTGGATAGTGAAATTAAAAAAGGTAGTACATTTAGTGTATACTTACCATTAAAACAATAAGATATGGAAAATAAAAATTTGAATATTCTGCTTGCAGAGGACGATAAAAATTTAGGTACAGTATTGAAAGCTTATTTAGATGCTAAGAATTATCAGTGTACCCTTTGTGTTAATGGTAAAGAAGCACTCGAGAAATATAAGGAAAATGAATTCGATTTCTTAATTCTTGATGTGATGATGCCAGTAATGGATGGGTTTACTTTAGCTCGCGAAATAAGAGAAACCGACCAGAATACACCAATTCTGTTTTTAACTGCCAAATCACTCCAAGAAGATGTAATGGAAGGATTTAAAGCAGGGGGCGATGATTATTTATCGAAGCCATTCCATATGGATGAGTTATTGGCTCGTATTGAAGCTATTTTGAGGAGGGCACAGGCGAAAAAAACAGCTAAGCAAGTAGATTCATACACTATTGGTAATTATTCTTTCGATGTAATCAGACATATTTTGAGCATTGGTGGAGTAGACCAAAAGTTAACAAGTAAGGAAGCTGCTTTGCTAGAGCTTTTATGCGCTAGTAAGAATGAGACTTTAGATAGAAGTGAGGCATTAAAAAAGATTTGGTTAGACGATAGTTATTTTAATGCAAGAAGCATGGATGTATACGTTACCAAATTGCGTAAATATCTTAAAGGAGACCCTACTATCGAAATTTTAAATGTACATGGTGTAGGATTTAAGCTCATCACTTCGGATTAGTATCCTCCACATTTTTAATTTCTTTTTTATCTGGACCCTTAAGGAATTGGGTGAATAAATAACCTTGGTCAGCCAATTCTAATTGGTGTTCATTGATAAAATCTCTAATACTATTACTGGCCACTGAGTAAGTGATTCCGTAATTGATGTTTTTCTTTACTTTTACATAAGAGTTTCCATTGTAGGGCATGCTGGGATTATACTTTCTAATATGGCTTTCCTCCTCTGGGACCAGGATGTTTTCATAGTTTGCAGCTACTGATTTGGCCATACCCACCATTTCAAAATTGGGAACTCCATCTCGGATGGCTAAAACTATTCCTCCGCTAATCCCCTTATTAAACAAAGCATCAATTAAGAAGTTTTTCTTGTGCTTTCCGCCAGGCGTACTTACTATTCCTCTTGTTATCATTTGGTAACCTGATGGATAGCCCATGATATATACAAAACTACCCCATTCCAATTCGTCAGAGTTCCCCATAGGATAATTAAATACATGTACTTCTCGTTTTCTATCTTTATCCACTTCTTCTCCCAATATTGCAATGTCTTGATCTTCATCCATCGCTAATATTTTGAGGTTTTTACTGATGGGAAGGTCTCTCACATAATTAAGTTGACGGCTCTTAACTGAAAAAGTTTGAATGGTTTTTACTTCACCTTTTTTGAATACTTCATAATACCCAATAATGGTATCCGGATAATTGATAATATGAGCAGAAGTTAATAAACCTATTCTTTCGCCATCATAAAATATCACTGTGGCTGTTCCGATGACACTTTCTGAATCAAATTGTTTGATGATATCATCATTACGCAAGAATTTCTTATCAATCATATCTTCTGTCACTTGCATCTCATGTGGGAATACATAGGTTTTGTATTCGGCAATACAGTGAATCTTTTTAATGCTTCGAGCCACCTCACCTATTTGCTTTGAACAGGTTTTATAGGGGAATTCGGTATCATATTTCCCATCATTAAGAGTGGGGTAAACGGTCTTTAAGGTATAGGTTTGACAGGAGGTAAAAGTAAAAAATAGTGCAATCGACAATAAAATAATGACTTTTCTCATAATACGATATTTAATGAACAGGTGATGGTTTTACAAGTTACGCTCATAATGCACGGGTAAAGATAATAAAAATGAAATTGTAGGATTCATACAGAGATGTTAAAAGTAATGATAGGAATTTGTGCGCTATTGAACAATAATAAAGTACAAAGAAGAAGGGCTTTTGTTTATGAGCGTTGTCAGATTCAGTAAATTACACATGAAAATCCATTCTTAAGGAGCCGGTTTTTTTTGTAAATTTGCAGCTCGAAAAAATGATTAACAGATTAAAAAGAAAATAATATGTATAAAGGTTTTCAAGAGTTTTTGCAAAAAGAAATGGCCGATATCAGAGAGGCTGGATTATATAAAGATGAAAGAGTAATTACTAGTGCACAAGGTGCAGTAATTAACGTTTCTACTGGGCAAGAGGTAATGAATTTTTGTGCCAACAACTATTTAGGTTTATCAAATAATCCGAAATTGGTTCAGGCTGCAAAAGAAGCTCTTGATGATAGAGGATTCGGTATGTCATCAGTTAGATTTATTTGTGGAACACAAGATTATCACAAGACTTTGGAGAAAAAGATTGCTGATTATTTTGGTACTGAAGATACTATCCTTTATGCTGCTGCTTTTGATGCCAATGGTGGTGTTTTTGAACCTTTATTAGGCTCTGAAGATGCTATCATCTCTGATTCTTTAAATCATGCTTCTATTATTGATGGGGTTCGTTTGTGTAAAGCAGCTCGTTATCGTTATGAGAATGCTAATATGGAGGATCTAGAAAAACAATTAATTGAGGCTCAAAAACAACGTTATAGAATCATCGTTACAGATGGTGTTTTCTCTATGGACGGAAATGTAGCTCCGATGGATAAAATTGTTGAGCTTGCAAATAAATACGATGCTATGGTGATGATTGACGAATGCCACTCTGCTGGTGTTGTTGGTAAAACTGGTAGAGGAGTAACCGAGTTATTCGATATTCGTGGCGAAGTGGAAATCATTACAGGAACATTAGGAAAGGCCTTTGGTGGCGCTATTGGTGGTTTTACTACAGGTAAAAAAGAAATCATTGAGATGTTACGTCAACGTTCTCGCCCATATTTATTCTCTAACTCATTGCCTCCAGTGGTAGTAAATGCTGGTATCAAGATGTTTGAGATGATGGATGAAACTAATGAGCTTCAAGATAAACTTCATTCTAATACTGATTATTTCATGGCAAGAATGACTGCTGCTGGTTTCGATATTAAACCAACAAAATCAGCTATTTGTGCCGTGATGCTTTACGATGCTAAGCTTTCACAAGATTTTGCTGCTAAGTTATTAGATGAAGGTATTTATGTAATTGGATTCTACTATCCAGTAGTTCCTAAAGGGCAAGCTCGTATTCGTGTTCAACTTTCTGCTGCTCACGAAATAGCACATTTAGATAAAGCCATCGCTGCTTTTACTAAGGTTGGAAAAGAATTGGGTGTTTTGAAATAATAAACTTCTATAAATGGTATAAAAAGTCATCCTTTAGGGTGGCTTTTGTTGTAATATGAAAATATAATGCTTAATTTTGAGCATTAAACACAGTGCCAACCATCTATTTCCTCAATACTAAAATATGATAAGTATTTGTCCATACTCTGGCTATGAAATAGAATCACATCCTTATTGGGTATTTAAAAACTTAGACCATTCCTATCGTATTGAGGTTTCAATAATCAATAAATGTATTCTACTGGTTAAACCTATGGGGTATTCTCACTATCTTGATAAGAAGTATATCAGGCCTAAACTTATCTCCCTAATAGAAGAAAGGTTTGACGATAATAAATACTTTTTGGTTATGGATTTATCTGAAACTAATGGAGGAAGTCCAAGGTCTCGATACAGTCTTATTAGCTGGATTAATAAAAATATGGATAGCTTTCATGGCGTTTATTTCTTTAATACTACTTCAGTATCCCAAGTGATGATTAAAGCGGGCTCTTTGGTTTCTAAATCACCAAATAAGGTAAAAATATTTGAGGATTATCAGAGTACAATTCTAAATATAAAACAAAGAGATGAGCCTCAGTTCTTGGAGCCAACTGGAATAATCGATTTAGCTAAACGAAATGATATTTCGGTGAAGGATTGGAAAAAGGGTATTGTTTTTAAATCCATTTCTGGGATTTATTATCCAGTATTGAAAGAGTGGCGGAATGACTTTGAAGGAGGATATACAATTACCTATCAAGTGCAACGGAATATATTAGTTAGGCTCTACTTTGGTAGCTTTAGTGATGATACATTAATGTATACAGAGAAAACCTTAGATGATATTTTAGATGAATTAAATCTAAGCAATCAAACTTTTCACTTTTATATTGATTTCTCAGAAACAACAAATATTTCGTTAAAGTATAGAAAAGATTCTGTAAAATGGTATTTAAAGCATGCAGATAAGATATTAACGAGTGGTTTTTTTCATTTATCACCAATTTTACAGAACGCGATTAACGTGGCTATCTCTTTTACTGCTTCAAGTCAATTAAGAAAGAAGCTATTTATCATCAAAAATGTATCTGATATTTTTAATGCGATTGAAGATTATAAAACCAATGAAGTTAATAAAACAAAGAGCCATGATGATTTAAGCAATCTAAGCAAAGAGCAATTGATTAAATTAATCAAAGACGAACGAGTAGATCGAGATAATAATATAAACCAGTTGTTTTATAAATTGGGTCGCTTATCTTGGGATGAAGAATATAAATTTGAGAAATATGATATTGATGAATCTAATCATCCTTTTGCTGATTTACATAACGCAGTCCGCTTGATCCAAGATGATTTAAAAGGTATATTAGATAGACGAGATGTTTTAATAGCTCAAGCTGAGGAGTCTGATAAGTTGAAATCGGCTTTCTTGGCCAATATGAGTCATGAAATAAGAACTCCCATGAACTCTATCATTGGCTTTGCTAATCTCTTGCTCGATATGCCAGAAATAAAAGAGGAGTCCCGAGTTTTTGTTGATGTGATTGGTCGAAATGGTAAGTTTCTCCTTACACTCATTAATGATATTATAGATATTTCAAAGATTGAAGCAGGTCAATTAGTCATTTATAATGAGGATGTACTTTTAAATAATGTGATTAGAGAAGTTTGTGAAAACTTTAGTCATAAGGTAAATAATACTGATGATTCTAAAGTGAGGTTTAATGTAATAAATCAGTTGGAGAAAGAAAATATATCTATATATGCTGATTCAACGAGAGTCACTCAGGTCTTGAATAACTTATTATCTAATGCTTTCAAGTTCACTAAACAAGGAGGCGTAGAATTAAAGGTATCTAGACTTGGAGGCCATGTCTTATTTCAGGTTAAAGATACAGGTATTGGAATTTCGGAGGAGGATATCCCATATTTGTTTAATAGGTTTGGCCGTAGTCAAGATTCTCAGAAAAACATTTCCTATAATGGAACGGGTTTAGGATTGGCTATTTCAAAAGCTTGTATCGATTTGCTAGGAGGTACATTCTCTGTTGAGTCTGAATTATCAAAGGGTTCTGTATTTGCATTTGAAATACCCATAGATGAACCATTGCAAACCAAAACATTAGAATAGATTTTCCTTTTCTTTCCCTTCCATATAAAATTAAGAGTTTTCAGAACTATTTCAGTTTATTTGCGTAGAAGTGCACATATTTGCACTATTATTTATACAGTACTCTGGATATAATGAGGTGTTTATATATATTGAGTCAGAGTTTATAAGCGCAACCAAACCAATTTGAAATGAGAAAATGTCGATTAACAGGATTTCATATTGAAGAAAAACCAGAATGGTCTTTTTTCTCTCCTAATCATAATTATGCTCTCAAACTTTCTATCATCGATGGAAACATTGTTCACCTCGAGGCTCAAGGTACTCCAACCATAAATAGCCGTAAAGATATTTGGCCAAAAATAAGTGGTATCATCAAGCAAAAGTTTGAAGGAAGAAAGTATTTTTTGGTTCATAATTATGCTGAGTTGAATGGTGTAAATGCTCGAACACGATACGATTATATCCAATGGTTGAAAGACAACATAGAAAACATTCATAATATTTATTTTTATAATACTTCCTCTTTGCTTAAAGTGATGATTAATGCAGGGAAATTAGTATCCAATAGGTTTCAAAATACTAAAATATTTTCTGATTATTATGAGGCTATAAAAGATATTGCCTCTTCAAAGAATTTTCTTAAGTGTAAGATTACTAATGATGTATTTAACTTACGTAAAGAAGGGGATGTTTTCAGTCATCAATGGAAGGAAGGATTAACGATATTGAGTAATTCGGGCCAGGAATACAGTGTTAATAAGATCTGGGATTTTAAGTCCGGTGCTGCCGAATCCAAGACTATACTTATTGGTGATAATATATTATTACGTATTTTCTCTGGTACATTTTCAGTAGATATACAACCTGAAAGTAAAGCGGCATTTGAAAGTGTTGTGGAGGAGTTGGAATTGAAAGATGGAAAATATCATCTTTATGTCGATTTTTCAAATACCAAAAGATTAAGCCCTAAATTCAGAAAAGAAGCTATAAAATGGTATACTAAAAATGAAAAAAATATACTGAGTGGTGGTTTTTTTCATATGTCGTCTGGTTTAAAAATGACTACAAAATTAGCAAGAACTATTTTACCTATTTTCGACTTAAGTCTCAAGGTAGACTTATTGAATTCAGCAAGTGATATGTTCGATAAAATTGAGTCGCAACTTAAAGTTCAGAAAAGCCAGTTTATTGGCAAAGATAGAATTAAAGGCTTGTCAAAAAAGCAGTTGAGAAATCGCTTAGAATTTGTACAAGAACGACAACAGCATGAAATAGATAGTTTATACAGAAAGTTGGGTAGGCTTTCTTGGGATGCTGAATATGAGTTTAGTGGGGCTCATATTGATGAGTCGGAAAATCCATTTGCCGATTTGCATAATGCTATTCATCTAGTGCAGCAAGACCTCAAAAGTATTTTAGATCGACGAGATGAACTGATAGCGAGAGCGGAGGAATCTGATCGGTTAAAATCAGCCTTTTTAGCTAATATGAGCCACGAAATAAGAACACCAATGAATGCCATTATGGGATTTAGTAGTCTATTGATGGCTACTCCAGATTTGGATGAGGATGTAAAAGAATATACAGTAGAAGTACAGAATAGCAGTAATTATCTACTAGCTTTGATTAACGATATGATTGATTTATCGAAGATTGAAGCAGGGCAGATGCAGATTCATAAAAAATATCAGAATCTAAATTTAGTGATAGAGGAGGCTATAGAAACCATATATGCTCAATATATTCACCCTAAGCAGCCTAAGGTAGTTTTCCGTTTGAAGAACGAGTTGGAAAATGGAATGGAATACATATATACTGATGCCACTAGATTGAAACAGACAATTATTAATTTGGTAACCAATGGTATGAAGTATACTAAAGAGGGAAATGTGACCTTGACCGTGAGTTCTTTTGCCGATGGAATACAATTCTCCGTTATTGATACTGGAATTGGAATTTCACAAGAAGATCTTCCTCAGCTTTTTAATCGCTTTTCGAGGAGTCAAGATGATGAAAAAAATGTAAAACATTCAGGAACTGGATTGGGTTTGGCTATAAGTAAAGCTTGTGTTGAGTTAATGGGAGGAGAAATAAATATGGACTCTAAATTGGGAGAAGGAACTAGTGTTGTTTTCAAAATACCAAAGAAATAGCTTTAAAACAAAGAATAAAAAATCCGCTTCAAATCTTTGAAGCGGATTTTTTGATATTGGTATAAACTAAGTTAAGCCAATCCATCTTGTCGTAGCAAAACTATTATCTGTTAGTTATTAACTGCTAACTTACTCCTTTAGCCATTTATCCAACCAATTATAAAATCTTCGTTGCCATAAAATCCCATTCTGAGGTTGTAATACCCAATGGTTTTCGTCTGGGAAATATAAATATTCTGCTGGAATACCTCTTAATACAGCTGCATTATAAGCGGCCATACCCTGAGAAGCTACAATTCTATAATCCAATTCGCCATGAATCACCATTAATGGTGTATCCCAATATTGAACAAAATGATGAGGAGAGTTGGCATATGATTTTTGAGCGGTATGATTATGTTTATCCCAGAAAGGACCACCTAAATCCCAGTTCACGAACCACATCTCTTCAGTTTCTAAATATTGCTGCTCTAGGTTAAACATACCATCATGAGCAATAAAAGCTTTAAATCTTTTATTGTGATGTCCAGCCAACCAATAAACAGAGAATCCACCGTAACTAGCTCCAACAGCACCAAGTCTGTCTGCATCAAGCCAAGGTTCTTCTTTAACAGCATCAATAGCACTTAAATAATCTTTCATATTTTGCCCACCATAATCACCACTAATTTGCTCTAACCATTCTTGGCCAAAACCAGGTAATCCTCTACGGTTTGGTGCAACGATCACATAATCATTGGCAGCCATCATTTGGAAATTCCAACGGTAAGACCAAAACTGACTTACTGTTCCTTGTGGTCCACCTTGGCAATATAGCAAACCAGGGTATTGTTTGCTCTTATCGAAGTTTGGAGGAAGAATTACCCAAACCAACATTTGCTTGTTATCTGTAGTTTCTACCCAACGCTTGGTGACTTCACCAAATTTAAGCTGGCTCAATAGGTGTTTGTTCTCGAAACTTAATTCAGTATCTTTTCCTGTTTTAGGATCAACCGCATATATTTCTGCAGGTTTACTCATACTTACTCGTTGAGCTATCAACTGATTTCCAGCGTGTGTAACCGCTTGGTAATTATGAACACCTTCAGTAATTTTTCTGATTTTATTATCTTTCAAAGTCAACTGATAAATTTCATCAGTGGCATGCCAATCGGAGATGAAATATATAGATTTACCATCCTCAGAAAAGCTTAGGCCATGAGCCATTTGGTCGAAATCTTCTGTATGATATATCTTTTCACCAGTTTCTAGGTTTAAGGTAAATAGTCTTTGTTTGTCCGCTTCATAGCCGTCTCTTTCCATACTTTCCCAAGCCATCATTTTACCATCAGGAGAAAATACAGGAGCCATATCGTAGCCCATCATTCCTTCTGTCATATTGGTAGTTTTCTTAGTATCTAGATCGTAGAAATAGATATCAGAATTGGTGCTTATACTGCATTCCATACCTTGTTTTTTTCTACAAGTATAGGCGATGGTTTTGCTATCTGGAGTCCAGTTGATTTGTTCCATCCCACCGAAAGGCTTCATTGGAGTTTCCCATTTTTCGCCTGGCATAATGTCTGTTGCTAGTCCCATTTTATTCAATACAAAAGGAGCTACAAAAATGTGTGTGTAAGAATCTACCCAATGATCCCAATGGCGATACATTAAGTCATTATTTACTCTTCCGCTTGATTTTTGAAGGTCTGGATACACATCAGCAACTGTTTCGTCTAGTTTTACTTCTTTAATGAAAAGAATTTGATTCTGATCGGGACTGTATTTAAAACCACCTAAACCACCTTTAACATAAGAAACTTGCTCACGATTTTTACCATCAGCATCCATTTCCCAAATTTGCATTTCGCCATCAGCAGCACATATAAATCCAATCTTTTTTCCATCAGGACGCCAAACTGCATTATACTCACCAAAGCCTGTATGAGTGATTTGCTTTTGGTTTTTTCCATCTATGTCCATCACAAAAAGCTCGCGGTTGCTTCTATTCATATCCTTAGAATAATAGCTTACCCCATAAAGGATCTGTTTGCCATCAGGAGAAACTTGAATATCGCCCAATCGGCCAAAAGACCATAATACTTCAGGAGTCATAATTTCTGATTCTAATTTGATATCATGTCTACCAATTAGATCTTCCTTTTTTAACGGCTTTTGTGCCATCACTGAAATGCTGAGAAAGCTCAACATTAAAGCAAAGAGTGTTATTTTTCTCATTATTGTAATTGTTTGATTTGTTTTCTGAATCTACAAAAGTAATTATTTCTAAAAGCTTTGTGAAATTATTTCAGCAGCACGTTCCGAAGCGCCTCCTGAACCTAGCTTCTCTTTCAGTTTCTCAAAAGATTGTAGCATTTTCTTTCGTCCTTTACCCTCTAAAATCTTTTCTAATTCTACTTTCAGGTGTTTCTCCGTTAATTCTTGCTGTATTAATTCCTTCACTATTTCTTGATCCATGATAAGGTTGACCAGACTGATATACTTAATATCGACTATTCGTTTGGCTATCTCATAGCTAATTCTACTTCCTTTATAACAAACTACTTCAGGAATACCGATAAGAGCGGTTTCTAAAGTAGCGGTACCAGAAGTAACCAAGGCCGCATGAGAATGTTGCAAGAGCTGATGGGTTTTGTTCTGTATAATCTTAACCGGATTGTTTCCGATGATATCTTGATAGAATTTTAATTCTAAAGAGGGAGCACCAGCAATTACAAATTGATAATCGGGGAAATGAGGCACTTGACTCAACATGATATTGAGCATCTTTTTAATTTCTTGTTGACGACTTCCAGGAAGTAAGGCTATAATTGGTTTCTTATCTAATTGGTTTTCTTTATGAAAGTGATCTTCAATACTAACAGGCTTTGGTAGTGCATCGAGTAGGGGGTGGCCCACATAGGAAACAGGATAATCATATTTGGCATAAAAATCTTCCTCAAAAGGCAAAATCACCATCATCTCATCTACATATTTCTTGATTTTGAATACTCGGCTTTTCTTCCAAGCCCAAATTTGAGGAGAGATATAATAAATCACCTTGATTCCTTCTTCATGAGCCCATTCTGCAATACGAAGGTTGAAGCCCGGATAATCCACAAGAATAATAGCATTTGGTTTAAACTTTAGGATGTCTTTTTTACAAAAGCTAATATTAGTAAGTATGGTTCTGAGGTTGAACAAGACTTCCACAAAACCCATAAAGGCTAAATCGCGATAGTGTTTTACAATTTTAGCACCCTGTGCTTCCATTAATTCACCGCCCCAAGCACGAATATTGGCTTGCTTATCCCTATTTTTTAAATGCTTAATGAGATTGCTGGCATGTAAATCCCCTGAGGCTTCTCCTGCTATAATATAGTATTTCATAAAATAAGTACTTAGAATACTTAGAGCACTTAAAGTACTTAAAGTTCAGTTTCCAGAAATTTTAAATCATTAATGGCTTTGTGAGCGGTGAGGTCTACTTGCACGGGAACTACTGAAAGATATCCGTTTTCTATGGCGTGTAAATCTGTGCCTTCGCTATTGTCTTCTACTTCAAAATGACCAGTAAGCCAATGGTAGTCTCCTCCTCTAGGATCGGTTCTGGTATCGAAGCCTTCTTTCCAACTCGCTTTGGCTTGTCTACATATCTTTATTCCTTTCAACTCTTTGGTATTTGGAATATTTACATTTAAGCAAACATCTTTGGGCATTCCATTTTCAAGGATTCCTTTAATAATAGTTTTCATGAAAGGCCTAGCTGGTTCAAAATCTAATTGGCTAGAATAAGAATCGTAGGAAAATCCGATGGCTGGAATTTCATCAATACAAGCTTCAATAACAGCTGCCATGGTTCCGCTATAAATTACATTAATAGAAGCATTGCTACCATGATTGATTCCAGAAACTACCAAATCAGGAAGCTCAGTCAACTTCACATTTTCGGCTAGTTTAATACAATCAACTGGAGTTCCATTACAAGAGTATTCTTTGTACGAATCAGTTTCTTCAATAGTCTTGATTCTCAAAGGATCGGCGAAGGTAATGCTGTGACTTGTAGCTGATTGTCCTTTGTCAGGAGCCATCACATTAACTTCGCCAAATTCTTTTGCAATATCAATAAGAAAACGAATACCAGGGGCATTTATGCCATCGTCGTTGGTGACTAATATTTTATATTTTTTCATTTCTGCTATGTTCAGATTGTAATTTTACTTGACTTGCTTTTTCTCTTGATCCACTTCGGTAACTCCTCCACTCACTATAAATTTCATGATATCGGTTGAGGATTGATTGATGGTTTCTACCATTTCGTTTTTTACTACAATAACGGTTCCCATTACTCCATAGCTATAGGGAAGATAAACTACCATATAACCTTCGGGAATGTTCATATTATCCATCTTTTCTCTAGTCACAAAACCAATTCTTTTTAATCCCGTTTCATTCATAGTGACCAAAACAGGGGCGTTAAACTTCTTTTTACTACCCACGAAAGCACCTAGCAAATCTTTAATCGCAGAGTAAATATCTTTAATTAAGGGCGCTCTATTGATGATGTTTTCTAAAAGGGAAATCAAAGGTTTAAATATGATGGAAGAACCTAAAAAACCAATGAAAACAATAAGTAGAGCCAATATTACTAATCCAAGACCAGGAATTTGAAATCCTAGATATTGGAGCTCATAGGGTTTGACTAAGCTGTCTAAATAATTGAAAGCATAGATAATTACCCAGAGGGTCACGCTGATAGGAACTAAGTAAAGCAGTCCCTGCATAAAGTATTTGATTAATGCTTTCCAGAATTTCATTCTTTAATATTTAGGTGTAAAATTACACATTTCTTGATAAAGCTTTTGAATGGGTAATCCCATCACATTGTAAAAGGAACCTTCTATCCATTCCACCCCTATTTTTCCTATCCATTCCTGTATTCCATAACCTCCTGCTTTATCGTAAGGTTGGTATTCTTCCACATAATATTCAATTTCATCTTCGCTTAATTCCTTGAATTTTACTTTGGTAATGGCGGAAAATGAATTGGTGGCTTCTAAAGATCTAAGACTCACCCCTGTGATTACCTGATGAGTTCTGTTAGATAAAAGCCTGAGCATATCCTTGGCTTCAGCCTCATTACATGGTTTTCCGAGAATAATGGAATCCACAGCAACAATGGTATCGGCAGTAATGACCAAGGTATTCTTTTTCATTCTGTCCAGCGGAAAAGAGGTGGCTTTATTATGACTGATATATTGAGCTACATCCTCAACTTTTAAATTATCCGAAAAGCTTTCGTCAAAATCTAAAGGGGTGATTCTGAATTTGATATCCAATTGACGTAATAAAGCATGACGACGCGAAGAACGAGAGGCCATGATAATATCTAAATGATCGAATCTTTTGTTGAGTTGGGTCATAGTCCGTAGCTTATATAAAATAGTTGCATGCTGAGAATTCCTGCTAGCATGATCACTTTGGCTAAAATACTTAAGTTTGAAAAGTCTTCAGTACTTTGGCTGTTTTTTAGGGTTTTAAGAAAATAGAGGAGGGGAATGCCTATAGCAACGCCCAAATATATGGATAATTGAGTCCATTGATAATAATAAGAAAAATAGATGGCTGAGCCCAGCATGAGTAGCATGAGTATTCCGAGTGAATAGAGTAAGATTTTGGTTTTAGATAATCCAAATTCCACCACAAAAGTTTTCATTTGATATTGGGCATCTCCAGTTTTATCTTCAATATCTTTGGTGATTTCCCTAATCAGGCTTATTACAAAGGCAAAAGCTGAATAATACAAAACCAATTGGTTGATAAACGGAATCAGTTTTTGGCTATTCACCATCATTGTTGAATCCATTTTAAGAACCACCAGATGATAAAGCCAAACGATAAAAATACTGAAAGCGGTGAATAAGCTAATGGCGATATTACCTAATAAAACCGTCTTTTTTAATTGCTTAGAATAATACCAGAGGCCGACTCCTATTAAGATATGTAGAAATACCAATTGAATCATTTCTAATTGGATAGAAAGATAAAAAGCCGGGATTAATGATAATGCCAAAAAAGAATAGGCAATACTTAATCCTGTTTTTTTGGAGAAGGTTTTTCCAATGATTCGTTTTTCTTCTTTATTAATGGCATCTACTTTTTCATCCTCCACATCATTATAAGCATAGCCCCATGCCGCCATAAATACGGTACTCATCATCAATAGCATGAATTGAAAATGATAGAGAGGTAAATCCACATGAATCAAATTCAATACCCGGCCAATCACCATATAATTTAATAGGGATTGTGCCACCATAATCATTAAGAGATTTGGCCAGCGGATGAGTTTGAAAAATGCTTTTATTTTATGCATATTGAAATGAAATTGATTTGAAAGAAAACTTTAAACATTGAACATTGAACATTTTTCAATTACCAATGAAAAGCCTCCTCATCAAACCATTTACCCTGTAGTTTCATCACTTGACGAAGAATATCTCGTACGGCTCCTTTTCCACCAGGTTTATGGCTGATATAATCTGCAATCTCTAGAATTTCTTCGGCTGCATCGCTAGGGCAGGTGGCCACGCCGACGGTTTTTAGCAGTTGATAATCAGGGATATCGTCGCCCATATATAAAATCTCATTCATCTCTAAGGAATGCTTTTTTACATATTCCTCAAAAACAACTTTCTTATTACTCACTCCTAGAAAAACATCCTCTATTTTTAAAGCTGCCATTCTTTGCTCCATGGTTTTTGACTGTCCACCGGAGATGATAGCAATACGATATCCTTTTTTTACTGCATGTTGAAGGGCATAGCCATCTTTTACATTGGCAGCACGCATCATTTCGCCATCGGCAGAAGGATAAACGGTGCCATCTGTTAGAACGCCATCGTAGTCGAATATAAAGGTAGTGATTGTGTGTAGTTTGTCTTTATAATTTGTTGCCATAATTATTGTTTTCTTGATTTGATGATATGGTGACTTAATAATTTATATATTTCATGATATTCAGGAATAGATTCTAAATCCTGTAGATGAGAAGAAATAGTTTCTAAATCGTTACGAACAGCAGGTCCTGTTTGTGCATGATAGGGTTTTAGATGCTGTATTTTATCAGTGGTTTCTTCTATCAATGGCTGAATCACTTCGAAAGGAATATTGTCTTGTGTCAATAAATCCTCAGCAATATGGTACAAATAATTAGTGAAATTCGAGGAAAATACCGCTGCAATGTGAATTTTTTTTCTTTGAGCCGAGGTGATACGAAAAACTTTTAGGCTGAGGTTTTGGGCCAGTTTTTCTAATATTACCAGGTCTTCATCAGTCTTTGCTTCCACCATCATTGGAATTTTAGAGAAATCCACTTCTTTTTCCTTGCTAAAGGTTTGTAATGGGTAGAAGACTCCAATACGTTTTCCAAATTTGTTTAAAACCTCCATCTCCATACTCCCCGAAGTGTGAGCTATTAGCGTATTTGAGTGAGGTAAAATATTAATGATTTCGGCTATGGCATTATCAGGAACTGAAATAATAACAAGATCGTGTTCCTCAAAATTGATATCTGAGATGGCTCCCCATTTTGAGTTTGTAAATGCTGCCAAAGCTTGCGCTGTAATTAAATTTCTACCATAAATGCCAGTGATAGTAAAGCCTTTGTCTGTGAATGATTTTGCCATATGAGAAGCCACATTTCCGCTTCCAATAAATGCTATTTTTTTTATTTCTGACATCAGACAAAAGTAATTGATTTTTAAAAATCCTTTTCAATTATTTATTAAGAATTATCATAGACTGCTTTTAGCTTTTAGCCGTTGGCATTTAGCAAGAAATCTAGTACTTTTGAGAGCCAAAATTGAAAAAATATGAATCTTAATAAAATAGCTATTATAGGTGGTTCCGGATTGGAAAAACTTGATCTTTTTGATCATTCTGAAATGCTGCATCCTAAAACTCCTTATGGGGAATGTTCTGCACCAGTTATTCATGGACAAATGGGTGAAAAAGAAGTTTTTATATTCTCACGTCATGGTTTTAAACATCAAATAACCCCAACACATGTGAACAACAGAGCACATATAAAAGCCATAAAGGATTTTGGTTGTGAAGCTATTATTGCAGCTACAGCATGTGGTAGCTTAAGACAAGAAATAGAGCCTGGTGATTTGGTTTTTCCTAATCAAGTTATCGATTTTACCAGATTTAGAGCCAATACTTTCTTCGATGATTTTAATGATGGTGGGTTTCATCATACCCCATTTGCCGATCCTTTCAATGATGAATTGAATCAGCAATTGGTCAAATTAGCGGAGGCGGCTCAGTTAAAATATCATCTCAATAAAACCATTATCACTATCGAGGGACCAAGGTTTTCAAGTCGTGCGGAGAGTCACATGTTCAGAGCATGGGGAGCCGATTTAATCAATATGAGTACAGCCCCAGAAGTGATTTTAGCCAACGAGTTACAAATTCCTTATACAGCCATTGCCATGAGCACCGATTACGATTGCTGGAAAACCGATGAAGCTCCTGTGGATGCACAATCTGTTCTCGATGTATTCCATAAAAATGCACATAATGTAACTGGTTTATTAAAAGCGGTTTTGTTACAATAATTTAATGTTGATTTTATAAAATGGATAATATCATATTTTCGATTTCTATTATACTATTAGTTGTTATTGCTTATTTTTATTCGTGGAAGAATTTTAAACAAGAGAATTTTAAAATGGCCTTGTTTATCATGATGAGTGCTGCTTTAGTTTTATATTTTTTTGTAGCTACCGATTTCTTTTTGCACCATTGGGATGAGCGATATCATGCTTTGGTAGCTAAAAACATGATGAAACATCCGCTTATTCCCACTCTTTACGAGAATCCTATTCTTCCATATGATTATACCAATTGGACCGTAAATCACATATGGGTTCATAAACAACCCTTGGCTCTATGGACTATAGCGGCTAGTTTTTGGGTTTTTGGAGTAAATGAAATCGCATTGAGACTGCCTTCTATTATTGTCTGTGTAATAGGTATTTATTTGGTGTTCTCCATTGGAAAGTATTTTTTCAATCAGAAAATTGCATATTTCTCTGCATTTTTATTTTCCATAAATGGCTTGATGGTGGAACTGATGGGAGGTAGAGTTTCAACTGATCATGTTGATGTATTTTTCACCTTTTTTATTTTGTTAGCTATCTATTTAACTATTCGATTTATAAAAACAGAGAAATTTATTTATACCGTATTAGTTGGACTTAGTATAGGTTCTGCGGTGCTCACTAAGTGGTTACCAGGACTTATTGTATTGCCGGTTTGGATCCTGTTATTATGGGATTCTAAGACTTTAAGCCTAAAAGGGATGGCTTTACACTTGAGTATTATTATTGCAATTGCCGTTGCTGTTTTCCTTCCTTGGCAGGTTTATATTTCTACAGCTTTTCCAAAAGAGGCTTTATGGGAATCTAATTATAATTTCAAACACCTATTCGAAGCTGTTGAGGGACAATCTGGTTCAGTGTTTTACTTTCTAAATCAGATTCGAATAAATTATGGTGAGTATATCTATTTGCCTTTGCTTTGGTTTTTCTGGATGATGGTAAAAGATGCCGAAAACAAAAAAAGATGGGCTGCTGCTATTTGGTTCATCATACCATTTTTGTTCTTTTCTATTGCGAAAACTAAAATGCAGGCCTATCTGCTATTCACTTCTCCAGTTTTGTTTTTTATAACAGCTGAGTTCTATTTCATGTTGAAAGAATACAAGAATAATCATCGATTAAAATGGTTGTTTAATATTGTTTTATCTCTTTTTATACTGATTCCTATTAGATACAGTTTAGAGCGTATTAAGCCTTTTGAAAACAGAGATAGAAATCCTCAATGGGTTTTAGATCTTAAATCGTTGAATGAAAAGAATATTAGCGATGGAGTCCTTTTTAACTATAACAAGCCAATTGAGGCCATGTTTTATACGGATTTAATAGTGTATCCTCATATTCCAAATCAGGAAACTATTGAAGGTTTAACTAAGCAAGGGTTTCGAATCCTGATCAATAATAATGGCGCTATTCCTGAAAATTTATTGTGTGATAAAAATATTAAAATTATAAATTTGGAAGTGAATTTGAATTAATACAAATGAAGATTTTTTTTGTGATGAAAATTCTATTTGTCTCTTTGAATTTTTAATTCAATTCATAGGTTGAAAGCTATCTAGGAACCATTGATAATTTTGCTAATTTTGATCGGATTTATTAAGATTGTTTATTGATGAATTCCCAAAACTTTTTAAAAATGCATACGGTATTGTTAATCAGTAGGATATTTGAAATCTAAAATGTTTTTCAACAATAAGAAAGAATGCTTTCAATGACAGATCAAGAATTATTAAAAGACTTAGAAGAAAAGCTAGAGCATTATGATGGAGCTTTAGATAAGTGGAGTAAGAATTATTTGAAGTCAAATAGGAAAAGATATCTATTTGATATTCAGTTAATATCAAAATATTATAAGTCTGGACAAATTCTTGAACTAGGATCCTCTCCTTATCATTTAACACATGTCTTAAAGCAAAAAGGATATTCCATAATAGGTGCTGATATTGATCCAAGTCGTCAAGCTAAATTTATATCTGATCAAAATTTAGATATTGTAAAATGTAATGTAGAAGATGAAAAGCTTCCATTTAAGGATGGAGAATTTCAGTTTATTATCTTCAACGAAATATTTGAGCATTTACGAATCAATCCAATCAGAACACTTCGTGAAATCAATAGGGTTTTGCATAAAGATGGTATTCTTTTATTAACCACACCAAATCTCTACTCAGTTAGAAATATTGTAAATTTCCTAAGAGGAGAAGGATTTGATAATCCCTATGAGCAATTTCTAAAACTTGAAACTCTTGGGCACATGGGCCATGTCCGAGAATATTCTGTGAAGCAAGTATTAGAGTTTCTTGATAATACAGATTACCAAAGTATCGAGGTCTTGAGGAAATCCTATACACCATTGCATGGTTTTTGGCGTCCGTTTAATCTTTTGAGAAAGGTTTTTACTGGTTTGCATACCTACCAGATTCATGTATGTAAAAAGAAATAATCTCTAGATGTGTTCAATTATTTATTTAGCTTAATGGTATCTAGTTCATTACGCTATAAGTTTGTTTTCTAATAAACTGTTGAGCTAATTGTTTTTAAGCATGCTTTTTTCGCTCCCCTTGGGGCTGGGGAAAACGGAAAAAGATTACATATCATGATCTTAGGTATTTGTTTTCTAGTTTAGAATAAGTACTTATCAAAACACCTCAAATAATCTTTTATAATGGAATCAAAAGAAGACTTTCATAAATTTTATCATTCAGAACTAAACAAAGCAGCTACTTTTCTGGAGGATTATAGGCTTAAAGGCAGAAAAATAATTAGACGAAGGTTGTTATTGTCTTTGGCTTTACTTCCATTATTCTTTTTATCAACAATTACTAAATATGGTCCTATTATATTTTTTGCGGCCTTGCCAAGTGTATTGTTTTTAGGGTCTGCTTTTCAAAAGTATTTAGCGACTCATAGGTATTTGAAATTTCGATATAAAAAACACCTTCTAAAAAAGGCAATAGCTTTCTATTTTGAAGATTTTGAATACATTGCCAAGCAGAAAATAGCAAAGCCTGTTTTGATGGAAAGTAAGCTGTTCCCGAATCATATAGATAATATTTATGGGGAAGATTTTATGCGCTTTACTCTAGGTAAAGTGAAGATGATGTTTTGCGAAACTTCTGTCTATAAAAATCGAGACAGTCTTGTTTTTAATGGAGTATTTATCACATCCTCGTTTAATAAATACTTTAAATCTGAAACCTTTGTGATTGAAAGAAAATCTTCTACTTTACTCAAGCGAATTCGCAAACTAATGACAGATGATTTATCTGAAGTTAAGCTTGAGAACTTGGAATTTGATGATAAATTCCAGACCTTGTCCAATAACCAAACTGAGGCAAGGTATATTTTGACCCCTGTTATGATGGAACGTATTATTGATTATGGGGAAAAGGTGGGTAAGAATTTGTCTATTTCTTTTGTGAAGAATCGTTTATACTGCACCATTCCCATGATAAAAGATTTGTTCGAACCTTCTATCTTTAAACCCATTGATTTATCTTTTGTTTCAAAATCAATAGCGCCAGTGCTATTGTTTACCGATATTGTGAAGGATTTAGATTTAAACATGCGCATTTGGTCTAAAAGGTAATTTAACGATCTTTGCATAGAAAAATAGCAGGAAGAATATGAAAGTTGCCATTATTGGAGGAGGAGCAGCGGGAATGTTTTCGGCCATTCAGGTCAAAGTAAATCATCCCAATGCAGAGGTTATTGTTTTTGAGAAATCGCAAAAGGTCTTATCCAAATTAAAGATTTCTGGAGGAGGGCGTTGTAATGTCACCAATGGCGTAGATTCCATTGCCGAATTGGTAAAGGCTTATCCTAGAGGAGGGAAAAAACTAAAAAAACTCTTTCCTATATTTAATAATAAAACCATGCAAAAATGGTTGTTAGACAGAGGAGTAGAAACGCTTATCCAAGAAGATAGGTGTGTTTTCCCTGTGGCACAAGATTCTCAAGTCATTATTGATTGTTTCCTCAATGAAGCCAAAAGATTAGGAGTGACCATAAAGTTTGGTGCAGCTGTTGAGTCCATTAAGCAAGTTGACGAGAAAATAAAAATCTATTTTGCTGATGATAGACATTCTTCACAAGTTTTTGATAAAGTAATTGCGACTACTGGTGGTTCACCCCAACGTAAAGGACTAGATTGGCTTGCCAATTTAGGTCATAAAATAGAAAGTCCGATTCCGTCATTATTTACTTTTAATATGCCCAAAGAATCCATTACTAAGTTGATGGGAATTGTGGTGGAAAATGCCATGACTAATATTCAAGGAACCAAGATGAAAGCTGAAGGGCCGCTTCTCATCACGCATTGGGGAATGAGTGGGCCCGCAATATTAGTACTGTCTTCCTTTGGAGCTCGATATTTAAGCGAGCAGAATTATGACTTTAAAGTTCAGATTAATTGGGTGCACGAAATAAATAATGATAGAGTAAAACAAGAATTAGATAAGATAGTAGAGGAGCATCCCAAGAAGATTTTAGCTAATTATCGACCCTATCTCTTGCCAGAAAGACTGTGGTTGTATTTAGTAGAAAAATGTGAGTTGGACGAGAAGAAAAAGTGGGGTGACCTTTCCAAAAAAGGAGTCAATAAGTTGATAAACATCCTCACTAACGATATCTATTCTGTTCAAGGAAAAACTACCTTCCGCGACGAGTTTGTGACCTGTGGAGGAGTCAGTCTAGAAGATGTCGATTTCAAAACCATGCAAAGTAAAGTAGTGAAAAACCTCTACTTTGCCGGCGAAGTTCTAGATATAGACGCCATCACCGGAGGCTATAATTTCCAAGGTGCTTGGACCACTGGTTTTATTGCTGGGAGGCTTGGGGAATAATTTTGGCCACGAATGCACGAATATTATTGGATTAGGAATGATATTTGAATTTCACAAATACATTAATCACTCTATTTCCTCTTTGCGATATTTTGCGTATTTTTCCCTTTGCGTTTTCTTTGCGTGAAATCTTAAATTCATGTAATCATAACACCCTTCCAATTTTGATAATTCGTGAAAATTAGCCAAATCAGCGAAAATTAGCGGACTATAATCTAAACCAACAAAGTAAGTATAGCCACAGAAACCAAAGCCAATACCACTCCAATAATATTCACACGGCTCAGCTTCTCTCTAAAGAACATCATAGCAATGGCAATAGAAGCCATAATAATTCCCATATTATTCAAGCCATAAACAATAGAACTATCAAAACCACTATGATTGAGTGCTAAAATTAAAAAGTACATACTTCCAAAATTAGCAAGACCAATTAAAACCCCAAAAATCCAAACCAGTGGGTTCCCAAAACTCTTCCATTCTTTAGGATTAAAACTCAAAATGATGATGCCAATAATTCCCGCCAATCCAAAACTAAAAGAAGTAAAAAGGCTCACATCTCCATCACTCACATAACTATGTTGTGCTAGCTTCACGGCAGAATCAATCACTCCAATCACCAAAAACATCAATAAGGGGAGAAGTGAAAACTTCTTTTGCTCGCCAGACTCGTTCTTCTTTAACACCGCCAATACCACAGATACTACTGCTAGAATAATCCCAAGAGTTTTTAAAATACTAGACTCCTCCGAAAAGTATAAAATAGAAAATAGTATGGGAATAATCACCGACATCTTATTGGCAATAGTCGCAACAGCAATTCCTGCTTTTTGGGTGGTATATCCAATCAAATAAAAGCCAATGATCAATAAACTACCAATGACAAAAGAAATATAAATCCATGGGCTATTGAGGATGTATGATAAACTCAATTCGCCATCGAATAGCAATAAGCCAGCAGTGAGAGCCGAAAAATAATTCAATACAATCACAGGTAATAAAGCCACGTTTTTATTGTCCATTAATTTAAAAATAATGGCAATAGTAGTTGATGAAAGTATGCTAAGCAGTAGATATATCATGGGCGCAAATGTAAATCTTTTATCATTAAATTTGTGACCCAATATTTCCCCATGAAAACTAAAATCACAACTAAGCTTAAAGGCATTTCTATAAATAAAGAATTTGAACAGCAGCTCAATAATGCTCTTTTCATTCCTTTGGCTCAAAAGCTGGGAATCCAAATCAAAACCTTCAAAATTCTGGCAGCAGGAGTGATAATCTCAGAAGATTTAGGTTTGTTTGAAGAGTATTTAGAGATTCAAATCAATGATATAGATTTATCTCTTAATAATTATGTAGAAGAATCCGCTGTCTATTCCTGTTTTTGTAATACAGAAACCAGAGAAGAACAATATCCAGAAGTGATGAAGGAGATGATTTTAGATTTATTGAAGCTTAACCAGTCCTTGATTTTAGATCATTTAAATGATAACTGAGTTTAAGCTGTATTCCGAAGGATTAATCCTTTAGCGAACTTTGCGAATTCCTTTGCGTTTTCTTTGCGTGAAATAAAATATTCAGATATAAACCAATGATTTATTTTGGTTAAGCTACCTTGTATGAAAACATGAGGGGGGTATGTCAATAAATATTATCTGAGTTTTTCTGTGCTAATCCGCAAAATCAGTGTCATCTGTGTTCTCCTTTTTTATCTTCTCCAAAAACACCAAATATTCCTCCCGACTATTAATATTATCAAGAATCCCCACATCATCCACCTCAACCGAACAGCTTGAATATTCCCCAAGAAACTCGTTCAGCTTCCAATCCCCCTTCTTCTCATTCACCAATTCTTTTATTAGCCTAGGAGACAATAAAATAGGATGGCCACCTTTTTTATTGAAGACAGGTTTTACAAAATCGGCCTCTTCTCTTTTACCATAAATCTCTTTCAATGTACTTTCCTCAACTACAGGCAAATCACTAGGATGAATGAAAGAATAACCATTATTTTCAAGAGCAGAAAGCCCAAGTTTCAAAGAATAAAACTTTTCATATTCAGGATGTTCATTGATGATTAACTGAATAGGATTAGAAATTCTTAGAGGATGTTGCTCAATATATTTTTCCCCTTCGGAGTTTAGAACCACAATAATGTTTCGAATTCCAATATTTAAATACTGATGAATGATGTTTTCGAGAAAGTTGCTTTGCGAGTTAATCGCCAGCGCAAATTTAGGACTACCCATCCTCGATGAATATCCTGCAGCTAAAATAATGACTGAACAGTCGATTTGCATATTATAATCCATAATTCTTTCTAGACAAAATCTAAATAAGATTTCAAAAATAGTGTAAATAAAGCATATTCAAGACTTTTTATTAAATTTACAGGTCAATATTTATAGCATATGACAGATTATTTTTCCACTATATCATTGGCTTCATTATTAGAAATCATTTTGAAGCAATATGACAGCAACAAATCTATTTTCGGAATCCAAGAGGAACAGTTTTTTAATCCTTTAAACCATAAAGAAATTCATGGTGAAAGGTTTGGTGATTTATTAGAAACGCCAATTGGCGTAGCTGCAGGGCCTCACTCTCAAATGGCACAAAATATTATTGCAGCTTGGTTAACTGGCGCTCGTTTTATTGAGCTCAAAACCATTCAAACACTCGATGAACTTGAGGTTTCTAAACCTTGTATCGACATGCAAGACGAAGGTTATAATTGCGAGTGGTCTCAGGAATTGAAAATACATCAATCCTTTAAGCAGTATTTAAATGCTTGGATTATCATTCATATCTTAAGAGACAAATTCGGCTGGATGGATTCCATAGAACCTGGACTTATTTTCAATATGAGTATAGGTTATAATTACGAAGGCATCCTCAAAGATAATGTGCAGTGGTTTTTCGAGAAGATGGATGATGCTTCTGACGAATTAGTTGAAAAGATAGAAAGCATTAAACATATTTATCCCAATGTTTTGAATTTGTCAATTAATCCTCAACTTTCTAATAATATCACGCTATCCACTATGCATGGTTGTCCTTCTGATGAAATTGAAAAAATTGGAGCGTATCTGATCACGGAAAAGAAGATTCACACTGCCATTAAACTAAATCCTACACTTTTAGGAAAGGAAAAGCTGCATGAAATAATGAAAGCATCGGGATTTGAAACTCAGGTTCCAGATATTGCTTTTGAGCACGATTTAAAATATAAAGATGCGCTCGGAATCATCAAAAACCTTAGTACTAAGGCAAAAGAACAAGATGTTTGTTTCAGTTTAAAGCTCACCAATACTTTGGAGAGTGCCAATCATAAAGAAGTATTTCCTTCAAATGAGGAAATGATGTATATGAGTGGAAAGGCTTTGCATGTGATATCCATGAATGTGGCCTATAAACTCCAAAAAGAATTCAATAATGAATTGGATATTTCCTTTTCTGGTGGTGCTGATGCTTTTAATATTCAAGATATAATAAATTGCGGATTGTCACCAGTTACCGTTTGTAGTGACCTCTTGAAACCTGGTGGATATACCAGATTGCAACAGTATATTCAAGCTCTAGAAAAAATTGAGAAAGCAGAATCCTCTTTCGATTATTTGGAAAAATATATAGAAGAATTAAAGAATAATAAGGCCTATAAGAAGAATGGATTTAACGATCCAAGTATCAAAACCGATAGAGAACTCGGATATTTCGATTGTGCTCATGCGCCATGTGTGGATACTTGTCCAACCAATCAAGGCATCCCTGATTATATGCATTATACTGCAAAAGGCGATTTTGAAAAAGCAGCACAAGTCATTAAGGAAACCAATCCTTTTCCATTAACAACAGGAATGGTTTGTGATCACCTTTGTCAAACGAAATGTACCAGAATCAATTATGACAGCCCTTTACTCATAAGAGAAATAAAAAGATTTATAGCAGAAGAGGCTAAGAAGAACGGAGGAGGGCATCAAGAAAAAATTGGAGATAAAAAAGCAGCCATTATTGGAGCTGGACCCGCAGGCTTATCTTGTGCTTATTATTTAGCCATTGCTGGTGTAGAAGTAAATGTTTACGAGTCAAAAGAGCAAGGTGGTGGAATGGCATCTGGTGCTATCCCTTCCTTCCGATTGACCGATGAGGCCATCGGTTTCGATATGCAAAAAATTATAGATGCAGGTGTAAAGGTTCATTATAATCATCTAATTAAGAAGCAAGAATTTCAAAAGCTTCAAAAGGAGAATCAGGCCATCTTTATTGGTGCTGGAGCTCAGGTCTCAAAAGCTTTAAATATTGATGGAATAAAAGCGGAGGGTGTTTTAGATCCCTTAGATTTTCTCTTCAAAGTAAAAGATAATAAACCTAGTGGAATAGCAAAGAACGTCATCATCATCGGTGGGGGGAATACAGCTATGGATGCTGCCAGAACAGCTTATAGAATGGTTGGCAAGAATGGAAAAGTAACTATCGTTTACAGAAGAACCATCAAGCAAATGCCAGCTGATTTGGGCGAAATAAAAGCCGTTTTAGAGGAGGGTGTTGAAATCGTTCAACTCGCTGCTCCATTAGAAATCAAGACTGAGAATGGCAAGGTACAATCCTTACTTTGTTGTAAAATGAGTTTGGGGAAGAAAGACGAGTCGGGAAGAGCTTCTATCACAGAGATAACAGGTTCTGATTTTGAAATCTTAGCTGATACCATCATTCCTGCTATTGGCCAAGATTTAGATATAGATTTTGCTACAGCTGATGAATTAAAAATTCAAAAAGGAAAATATCAAACCAAGCTTCCTCAAGTGTATATTGGAGGTGATGCTTTGCGTGGCGCCTCAACAGCCATCAATGCCATTGGAGATGGAAGAAAAGCAGCTCAGGAAATTCTAGAAAATCTAGGTTTGGAATATGTTTCTGTACATCAAGAGAAAAGAGAAGCCAAGTCTGTCAAGGAATTGATGCTAAAGAAATCCAAGAGAATAGCGGCTCAAACACCCATTGAAACAAATCTCAATGACAGGAAGAATTTTAAACTCGTTTCAACTACCTTGACTAAGGAACAAGCCATGGAAGAGGCTTCTCGTTGCCTATTATGCGATGAAGTTTGTAATATTTGCACCACGGTTTGTCCAAATTTAGCTTTCCATGCCTATGCAGTGACTCCTCAAAATCTCCAGCTTCAAAATATTAAAGTTAGACAAGGGGAAATGGAGAAAGAAGAAGCGTATCCTTTTAATATAAGTCAATCACAGCAAATTCTTCATATAGCCGATTGGTGTAATCAATGCGGAAACTGTAATACTTTCTGTCCTTCTTCAGGAGCTCCATATCAAGAAAAACCACATTTATACTTAACAATCGAGGAATTTGAGAAAGAAAAAGAGGGTTGTTATTTGAATACAGAAGGAGGAATAACAGAACTCCTGTTTTATAAAGAACAAAATAAATATAACTTAAGATATAAGGAGGGGTCCTTAGAATTTGAAACACAAAACTATCGTTTAACACTAGATAAAAACATTCAGCCTATTGAAATAAAAATAAAAGAAAAAACAAACTTCGAAATTGACTTATCCATAGCCGCTCAAATGAGTTTGCTACTGCAAGGAGCCAAAGATTTTTTAAGAAAATAAATAGAGAACATATAAATACGAAAATGATGAGCACTAACGAATCTGTATTAAAAAACACTATTCAGAGATGTCGTGAAAGACATATTATATTACCAACTTATAAACAAATGAGAAATCCGGATCTGATACCAGAAAAGATCAAGGATAAACTAAAAAATATAGGATTGTGGGATTTAAACTCTCTGAATTTATTTCGTATCAACTGGAAGAATGAACCGGTGAAATCGGGTGGAGGTTTTGGAGATGTGAATTTTTTGGAACTGCCTTCTGAACTCACAGGAACAAAAGCAAGGGTTATCTTATTAATTGGAAAATATTTTCCAACTGGAGCACATAAAGTAGGTGCTACATTTGGACCTTTGGTAGAGAAGCTAATCGATGGGCGTTTCGATCCCACTCGACAAAAAGCACTTTGGCCATCTACCGGAAATTACTGTAGAGGAGGAGCATACGATTCCTACCTTTTAGGTTGTGAATCCATTGCTGTTTTACCAGAAGGAATGTCCAAAGAGCGTTTCGATTGGTTACACAAAGTAGGAGCTGAGGTTTTTGCGACTCCTGGAACCGAAAGTAATGTGAAGGAGATTTACGATAAAGTAAAAGAATTACAAGCCGAAAGAGGAGATAGTATTGTTAATCTCAATCAGTTTGAAGAAATAGGAAATCCATTATGGCATTATGCGGTAACTGGTCATGCCATGGAGGAGGTTTTTAATCAAGTAAAAAATGATGGAGATCGCTTTGCTGGAATGTTCCTCACTCAAGGTTCTGCTGGTACTTTGGGTAGTGCCGATTATTTAAGAGAGGTATATCCAAACCTTAAAGTCTGTGCTGGAGAAGCTTTGCAATGTCCTACTTTATTGGAAAATGGATATGGAGAGCACCGTATCGAAGGTATAGGTGATAAGCATGTTCCATGGATACATAATATCAGAAATATGGATATGGTAGCTGGAATCGATGATAATCCTAACATCCGATTGATGCGCTTGTTTAATGAGAAAGCAGGCCACGATTATTTAAAGAATGAATTGAAAATAGATCCAACAGTAGTTGATCATCTTCATCATTTAGGAATTTCTTCCATTGCTAATTTGATGGGTTCTATTAAGTTGGCTAAGTATTATGAGATGACAGAGAACGATGTGGTATTCTCTGTTGCTACAGATTCCATGGAAATGTATCAATCACGCTTAACTGAAGAGAAAGAACTTCATGGTGAGTTTACCAATAGAGATGCAGCCGTTAGTTTTGAAGCAGATATGTTAGGCTTAAATATCGATCACATGATTGAAATGAATTATTACGAGAAGAAGCGAATGCACAATCTTAAATATTTCACATGGATAGAACAGCAAGGAAAAACAGTAGAAGAACTCAATGCCCAATGGTATGATGAGAATTATTGGAAATCACGATACGCCAAAGTAGACGAATGGGATGAAAAGATAGAAGCGTTTAACGAGAGGACAGGAGTAGCAAAAGAGTATAATTAGTTTTCCAATAAAGCTTGACTTAATCATTAGGCTCGCCTTCTAAATGGTCGTTTAAGGAAAGTAAACTCACATATAGAAGGCTGTACAAGTCTCGAACCGACTGAAAGGAGCTCACGAACACAAAACAAGCTGTACTATTTGTGAGTAATTCAAGCTTTCTTGTTTAAACTATTAACTCGGGCATTGCGCTCCATCGGATTTGTAATCCGATGTGTTTTGTTAGTAGCAAATTGAAAATCCGCTAGAGCTTATGTTTTGTAAATAAATTGCAGATTTGTTAGTATATTAGATTACTCTTTGCGTCTCTGCGGCTTTGTATGAGAATAGAAGTAATAAAAAACGAAATTAAATGGTTAACTCAAAGTTCCACTACCAATGTACCGACTGCGGAAAAACACACAAGGAATCCGAAACAAAATATCTCTGTCCAATATGTAGTAAAGATGCCCCAACAGATCAACCTCCAAAGGGAGTTCTTAAAGCAATTTATAATTACAAGAAGATGCAGGACAAAGGAGTGGATTTTAAAACCCTTAAACAAAATCAATTCCTAGATTTATTACCCATTCAAAACCTAGAAAGCCTACCCAATCTTAGAGTAGGACAAACTCCATTATACTGTATCAAGAAGTTTGAGAATGAAATACTCAATTTCAGACTTTTCCTAAAAGACGATTCCCAGAATCCTACTTATTCCTTTAAAGATAGAGCTTCGGCAGTAGTTTCTGCTTATGCAAAGGAACAGGGTTTTGAAACTATTGTTGCTGCTTCAACAGGAAATGCGGGTTCTTCCTTAGCCGGAATTTGCGCTGCCCAAAATCAAAAGGCCATTATTATGGTTCCAGAAGCAGCTCCAATAGCAAAATTGAGTCAGATTTTAATGTATGGTGCGCAGATAGTTCCAGTAAAAGGAACTTATGATGATGCATTCGATTTCAGTATAAAAGCCACAGAAGAGTTTGGGTGGTATAATCGAAATACTGCCTTTAATCCCTTGACTATTGAAGGAAAGAAAACCGTTTCCTATGAGTTATTTGAACAAATGGGAGAGGAGATTCCTGATTTCATCTTCGTTCCTGTGGGTGATGGGGTTATTATCAGTGGAGTATATAAAGGCTTCGAAGATTTGTTGAAATTGGGAATCATCAATAAATTACCCACCATAATAGCAGTTCAAGCTGAGAATAGTGATAATCTAGTCCGAAATATTGGTTGTAAAACTTTTCATGTAGAGGAAAGCCATACCGTGGCGGATTCCATTTCTGTGGATATTCCTCGAAACTTTAATATGGCTCAACAATTTATTCAAAATTATATTGGAAAATGGTTGACTGTTAGCGATCAAGAAATTTTAAAAGCATCCTCTATTTTGTCTAAAGAAACAGGCTTGTTTGCTGAGCCTGCTGCTTCTGCTGCTTTTGCTGGATTTGAAAAATGGAAATCTCAAAATCTAATTCCAAAAGACTCCTCAGTCATAGTCTTGCTGACGGGTAGCGGACTTAAAGATTTAAAAGCCATCAGCCAAATCATCAATATGCCAAAATCTATAAAACCATCCTTAGATGAACTTAAAAACTTAATGTCATGATTAATTTCACATTAAACGGAGAAAAACATCATTACGATGGAGATTTGAATCAATCCTTATTGTCGTATTTACGTCTAGACCAACATCTAACAGCGGTTAAAGATGGCTGTTCAGGGCAAGCGGCCTGTGGGGCTTGTACAGTGGAAGTCAATGGTAAAGCAGTTTTATCTTGCGTGACCAAAATGCAAAGACTCGATGGGGCTGAGATATTCACTCCTGAAGGATTTCCGAAATATGTTTTAGATACCATCGCTAAGGCATTTGTAAATAAAGGTGCAGTGCAATGTGGTTTTTGTTCTCCAGGATTTATAAGTAGAACCAAAGTCTTATTACAGAATAATCCCAATCCTAGTATCGAAGAAATTCAAAAAGCTATAAAGCCTCATCTTTGCCGTTGTACGGGATATAAAAAAATTGAGGAGGCCATTCAATATGCAGGTGCGCATATTTGTGAAAATAAGTCCTTAGAAGTAACTCAGACTTCAGGTAAGATTGGTGTAGCTGAGCCTAAATATCAAGCTTATGAAACAGCTATCGGTCAACGAGATTTTGTGGATGATATCTTCTTTGATGATATGTTATTTGCCGCATTAAAATTTTCCGATTATCCCAAGGCTAAGGTGCTGAAAATAAACACTGCTGAGGCAGAAAGATATCCCGGTGTCCATCGTGTGGTATTAGCTAAAGACATACCAGGTGAGAAGGTTGTGGGGTTGATTTTACAGGATTGGTCGGTGATGATAGAGGAGGGCAAGACTACGCATTTCATTGGGGATGTTATTGTTGGTGTGATTGCCGATTCCGATCAAATTGCCAGAGAAGCTATTGCACTTATTGAAGTAGATTATGAGGTGCTTGAACCAGAAACCGATGTTTTTAAAGCCATTGATGGAGCAGCTGTACATCAAGAAAGACCCAATCATTTCGATACTTGTCAGTTTACCATTGGTGATGCTGACAAAGCCATTGAGGAATCTGCCTTTGTAAGTTCTGGGAATTATGAAACCCAAAGAATAGAGCATGCATTTCTAGAAAAAGAAGCTGCCGTGGCTCGTCCCGATGGAAAAGGAGGGATGGAATTGTTTAGTCAAAGTCAAGGTGTTTATGAGGACCGTAGACAAGTGGCCATGATTTTAGGATTACAAGAAGAACAAGTAAGAGTGGTTCTGGTTCCAAATGGTGGAGGTTTTGGTGGTAAGGAAGATTTGAGCATCCAAGGTCATACTGCATTGTTTTCGTTTCTAATGAATCGTCCGGTAAAGATTACCTTAAGGAGAGAAGAATCCATCATATTGCACCCCAAACGACATCCTGTTTTTATGGATATTTCTGTGGCTGCTAATAAAGAAGGAAAGCTCACCGCCTTAAAGTTAAAAGCAGTTGGAGATACTGGAGCCTATGCTTCTGTAGGAATGAAGGTGATGGAAAGAGTAGCTGGTCATGCTTCTGGTGGTTATTTTATTCCGCAAATAGATATTGAAGCCAAGACCGTCTATACCAATAATATTCCCTGTGGTGCCATGCGTGGTTTTGGTGCCAATCAGGTGGCTTTTGCTTTAGAAAGTTGTATAGATGATATTTGTGAGCAAGGGAATTTTGACCGATGGAAATTTCGTTATGATAATGCATTGATGGATGGTTTAACAACTTCCACCGGGCAACAATTACAGGGTGTTGGATTAAGACAATGTCTAGATGCACTGAAAGAGGATTTTTATGAAAACAAATTTGTGGGCTTAGCATGTGCCATTAAAAACTCAGGTGTTGGAAATGGAATGCAAGATGAATCTAAAGTGATTATTGAAATCATCTCAGAAGATAAAGTTTTATTACAACATGGTTGGACAGAGATGGGACAGGGTGTTCATAATATGGCACTCCAAACCTTATGTGAAGAAACTGGGATTTCGCCTTCAATTATAGAAGTAAAAGTAGATACCGAAGCTCAGATTAAAACTGGTATGACTACCTCTTCTCGTGCCACCGCTTTGGTGGGATTGGCAGTTATAAATGCGGCTCAAAATTTGAAGAAGGATTTAACTACAAATACCCTCCTCCAATTGGTAGGAAAAACCTATAGAGGTGCTTTTGTTTGCGACTGGACCACTAAGCCCGGAGCTGATGTCGAAAATCCTATCATTCACTATTCCTATGGATATGCTGCCCAACTTTGTGTATTGAATGAGGAGGGTAATATTGAAAAAATGGTTGCGGCACATGATGCCGGAAAAATCATGAATCCCATGTTATTCGAAGGTCAGATAGAAGGCGGAGTTCACATGGGTTTGGGATATGCCTTAACGGAAGATTTGCCCATGAAAGATGGATTTCTGGTATCAGATAAAATGCGGCAATTGGGAGTGCTACGAGCTCATGAAACTCCAGAAATCATAGTGAAAGGAGTAGAGGTAAAAGACCCTGTGGGTCCATACGGAGCCAAGGGAATTGGAGAAATCGGACTGGTTCCAACCGCTGCCGCTGTGGCCAATGCTTTTTATAGCTTTGATGGAGTACGAAGATATAAACTACCACTAAGTAAATAAGAATACAAGTAGCACAACTCTCCCGAGTTGTGGCTTTTAAACGATTTGAAGATTAAGAATATGTCACTAATCCTAAAAAACACAAAATACATCAACTGGGAAACATTAGAATTCTCAGACACCAATATAAAAGTAAATGAAGGAATCGATGAAAGCTTAGCGTTTTTCGATGGTTTTGATAAAATATCAATCTCTGAAGATGATCAGATTATCGATTGTCAAGGGAGATTTGTGACCAAATCCTTCGCTGTTGGCCACCACCATGCTTATTCTGCCTTAAGTCGAGGAATGCCAGCTCCAAAGAATTCACCGCATAACTTTTTAGAGATTTTACAGTATATCTGGTGGAATTTAGATAAATCATTGGATAAAGAGATGATTGAAGCCAGTGCTTTGGCTACGGCCATTGCCTGTGCTAAATCTGGTTCTACTTTTGTTATTGATCATCATGCCTCACCAAATCATGTGAAGGGTTCCTTGGAAATCATGGCTAAAGCTTTTGACAAAGTAGGAGTTGACCATTTGCTTTGTTATGAAATATCCGACAGAGATGGCATTGCTATTGCTGAGGAGGGCTTAGAAGAAAGTGAAGAATATCTGAATCATCATCAGGCTTTGGTGGGCTTGCATGCTTCTTTTACGGTAGGTGATGAAACCATGAAACGAGCTGTAGATTTAATGAGGAAGAAAGATTCCGGCATTCATATCCACACAGCTGAAGATTTCTATGACCAAGAGCAGTGTTTGCAGAAACATGGCAAACGAGTGGTGGAAAGACTAAACGAGTTTGGTGTTTTAGAATCCTCAAAATCTATTTTAGGTCATTGTCTGCATATTGATAATAAGGAACGGGACTTGATTAGAGACGGAAAAGCATTTGTAGTGCAGAACATGGAAAGCAATTTGAATAATAATGTGGGGCTTTTCAATGGAAAAAACTTGGGAGATAGAATTATGCTGGGAACTGATGGAATGCATAGTGATATGATTCGTTCTGCACAAACAGCTTTCTTCTCAGGGCAAGCAAAAGACAATATCGATTTCGTTTCTGCTTATGAGCGTTTTAGAAAAGTTCATCATTATTTAGCTATCAATGGTTTCAAAGGAGATGGAGAAAACAACTTGGTCATTCTTGATTATCCAAGCCCAACAGACTTTAATCAAAATAATTTCTTGGGGCATTTTATATTTGGTTGGTCCTCAAACATGGTTACCGATGTTATCTCAAATGGAAAACTAATCATAAAAGATAGAATCCTCCAAACCATAAATGAAGAAGAAGTTTGGAAATTCACAAAAGAACAAGCCAACAGACTTTGGAAAAAGCTATAGTGCTTTTTTCATTGTGAAATATCAAAGCTGCAGAGCAGCGCAATATTTATAGCTCAGCACAAAGTGCTGGGTGATAAGTAAAAAAAGGTTTTCAAAGCAGCCCAAAGTATTCAGGAAAGAGTCATCTCCTCATCTGCGATGTATGAAATTAAAATGAAAGAATAATTTAAAAAAGGCTTTGTCAAAGCAAATTTAAAATGGAAATACTAATAAAAAACGCAAATATCATAAACGCAGATTCCACAAACTCCGCCGACATCCTCTGCAAGAATGGAAAAATCTTAGAAATAGGAAAAGAACTAAAGGTCCAATCTAAAAAAGCTAAAATCATAGACGCAGAAGGCAAATATGTATTTCCAGGAGGAATAGACCCTCACGTACACATGCATCTTCCAACACCAGCAGGTTTCTCTGCCGACGATTTTGAATCAGGAAGCAAAGCAGCATTCAAAGGTGGAACCACCACTATCATAGATTTTGTAACACCCCAAAAAGGACAAAGCCTTCAAGATGCCATAAAAGAACGTCAAGAGGAAGCAAGAAATAGCCTTATTGATTGTTATTTTCATGTGAGTCCCATAGAATGGCGCGATTCCATGGAGCAAGAAATAGCGCAATGCATTAAAGATGGATACAAAAGTTTCAAAGTCTATATGGCCTATAAAGACAGTATTGGCTTAGACGATGATGTGCTATTAAAAGTAATGAAAGCAGTAGCAAAACATGGCGGAATGGTAACGCTACATTGCGAAATGGGAGATAAAATAGAGGAGGCTAGAAATCGACTTTATGCAGAAAATAAAAGAAGTCCGAAGTATCATGCCATTTCTCGTCCAGCAAAATGGGAAGCACAAGCCGTAAAAAGAGCTATAGAATTAGCAACACAAGCCGATTGTCCTATTTACATAGTTCACGTTTCGGCCAAAGAATCACTGGTTTATATAGCTGCAGCACAGGATAAAGGTCAGCAAGTGATAGCTGAAACTTGTCCACAATATTTGCTCTATGATGACTCTATTTATGAAGAAGATTTTGAAACAGCAGCTAATTTTATCATGAGCCCTCCTCCAAGAAAAAAAGAAGATCAAGAAGCCTTATGGGCAGCCATAAAATCTGGAGTGGTCTCCACCATAGGAACAGATCACTGTCCATTTACCAAAGAACAAAAAGCATTGGGAAAAGACGATTTCAGAAAAATTCCCAATGGCACAAGAGGAGTGGAGCAAAGATTAAACCTTATCTATAAACATGGAGTCTTAGAAAATAGAATCACACTACAAGAATACGTAGCTATCACATCCACCAATGCAGCCAAAACCTTTGGCCTATTTCCTCAAAAAGGCCAAATAGCTATTGGCTCCGATGCTGATATTAGGGTCGTCAACCCGCAAAGCGGGTCGACGACCCTAACTCTAAAAGCGAACCCGCTTGGCACCAGAATCTAAAATTCCTTGCAATACAGCGACAGGATTTTTAAATTTATTGGCAAACATCATAGCAGCAATAATATAAGGTTTAAAACCCGCTTCGTGATAGGTTTTGATTCTATATTTCTCAAATACTTCTGCTTCTACTTCTCCATCTTTACAAGAAACATCAGAAATATCTGCTGGCAGACAATGCATATATAAAGCATCCCCATCTTTTGTGGTTTTGCGCATTTCCTCAGAGTACTCCCAGTCTTTGAACTTGGCATTATTTTCTAGAGCTTTCTGCTCCAATTTCTCTAAGCCTTCAACGTCTTTGTTTTTCAATAACTCTGTACGCTCTTGCATAATATGGAAAGGTGCCCAACTTTTAGGATATACAATATCTGCATCTTTCATGGCTTTGGACATATCATGACTTACTTTAAAAGAACCACCACTTTTCTCCGCATTGTCCTTCGCAATATCCACGATTTCAGGAATTAAATCATAGCCTTCAGGATAGGTCAATTCCACATCCATTCCATAGCGAGTCATCAATGCAATAATTCCTTGTGGCACCGACATGGGTTTTCCATAGCTAGGAGAGTAAGCCCAGCTCATGACTATTTTCTTTCCTTTTAAATTCTCTAAGGAACCAAACTCATTTTTAAGATGTAATAAATCGGCCATGGATTGAGTAGGGTGATCCATATCACATTGTAAGTTTACAATTCCTGGGCGGTTTGGAAGTACTTTCTTTTCATAACCTTCATCTAAAGCTTCGGCTACTTCACGCATGTATTTATGGCCTTCCCCAAGGTACATATCATCACGGATTCCAATGGCATCTGTAAGAAATGAGATCATGTTCGCGGTTTCTCTCACGGTCTCTCCGTGGGCGATTTGTGATTTGGTTTCATCCATATCTTGCACGGCCATTCCGAGGAGGTTAGCAGCGGAGGCAAAAGAAAAACGAGTTCGGGTGGAATTGTCTCTAAATATGGAAACGGCTAAACCAGAGTCGAATACTTTTGGAGAGATATTCTCATCACGCATTTGTTTTAAAATGGCAGCAATTTCTAATATAGCTTTTAATTCATCGTCGCTTTTTTCCCAGGTTAATAAGAAGTCTTTTCCGAATAGATCGGTGTCTAATTGAGCTAGGGTTTTAATTTTGTCTTGTATGTTCATATTTTAAAAGTTAATAGTTAACAGTGAATAGATATCAGTTGATAAAGGTTAAGAGGTTTGATGTTTAATTTTTAAAAATTCAATTCTGACTAATCATTTCTCTTTTTTTTCTTATGCGTTCTTTGCGAAAGTTCTTTGCGATTTCTTTGAGTGGAATCTGTTTTTGTTCAAGATTTAAAGCTTATAAGCAAATGCGGCGTAAAATGCAGAGGCTATCACTAAATCGTTGATGGCCACTTTTTCATTTGGTGCATGAGCCAGAACTTCGTTTCCAGGACCAAAACCTATCATTGGAATTTTGTATATGCCATTGATAACTACTCCATTGGTTGAGAAGGTCCACTTGTCGACTTTTGGTTTTTTGGCATAAAGTGCCTCATAAGCTTGTACACCCGTTTGAACCACTTGATGGTCTTCTGGGATTTTCCAGGTTGGATAATATTTCTCCATGCCGTAGGTTAATCCAGTATAGGCCTCCTCCGAATAGTCTAATACTTCAACTTTGGCATTTAATCCTTCTAGAAGGTCTTCAATTTCTTTTACAGCAGATTCTTTAGTTTCTCCCCAAGTGAGGCGGCGATCTAAATGTAATCTGGCAAAATCAGAAACTGCGCATAGTGATGGACTTTCAGAAACAAATTCAGAGATGGTCACGCTTCCTTTCCCTAAAAACTCATCGTAGGCCAATCGTTCATTGAGCTTTTCAATTTCAAGAGCCACTTTTGAAGCCAAATAAATGGCGTTTTTGCCTCTTTCGGGAGCCGAGCCGTGGGAAGAAACTCCATAGAAACTCACATGCATTTCCATTCTTCCTCTATGTCCACGATAAATATTTAGATTGGTAGGTTCAGTGCTGATGGCGAAGTCGGGTTTTATTTTTTCCTCTTCTACCAAATATTTCCAGCATAGTCCATCGCAATCTTCCTCCATTACGCTTCCTACAAAGTATATAGTCAAATCTTTATCGAAGCCAAGTTCTTTTAAAATCCTTCCAGAAGTAACAAAAGCCGCAGGGCCTCCTTCTTGATCAACGGTGCCTCGGCCATGAACATATCCATCTTTTATCTCCCCGCCGAGAGGATCGAAATCCCAGTTACTCAGATTTCCATTATCCACTGTGTCCATGTGACCATCGATAGCTAATATTGTGCTTCCATTACCAATTCTTCCTATCACATTGCCTAGGCCATCTATCCTCACTTCATCAAACCCAGCCTCCTCCATTTGTCGTTTGAGTTCGAGCTGAACTTCTTTTTCCTGCGTGCTTAAAGACTTTATTTTAACCAGCTTAGAAAGATTCTCTGCGGTATAATCTCGATATTTCTCTGATAAGGATTTTATTTGTTCTATTGTGTTTTGCATATAACTAGAATTAAAATGTTTTTAGTATCTACCATGGATTTTGAAAATGAATATGGTGAATAAGTACGAATACTTATAGAATATTTCATTCATTCAAAATACAAGCAGGCTTGCTTTGTAATTGGTAATAGATACTTCCTTGTAAATATAAGAAATTATTGGGTATGAAGGTCTGATTGTTTGATAGATAGGTTTAGAAAAAATCGCCTTGTTTATAAGTTGTTGTTACTGGGAAAACAAAATAAATCTCACTTATTCCGCCCTAATAGTTTTTTATCAAAATAGAGTGAAAAAGAAAAAGAGCTATAGAATAAATCTATAACTCTTTTTGAATTTATGTCGGAATGACAAGACTTGAACTTGCGACCCCTTGACCCCCAGTCAAGTGCGCTACCAACTGCGCCACATCCCGATTTCTGTGCTGCAATTTTAGGGGGGATTTATCTTGGTTTCTACTCTTGAAAAATATGCAAAAGCCAAATAGTAAGATAAACCTCGAATTGCGGCTGCAAATATATGGAATTATTAAATGGACTAAGCTTTTTTAGCCAAAAAATATTAGCCCAATAAAAGCTCTTTTACTAAGCTACTTATGGTTTTGCTATCGGCTTTTCCTGCAAACTTTTTACTGGCCATTCCCATCAATTTCCCCATGTCTTTCATGCTAGAAGCACCTGTGATTTCAATGATTTCTGCTATCTCTTTTCTGAGTGAAGCTTCATCCATTTGTTGAGGAAGGTAAGCTTGAATGATATCGGCTTCGTAAACTTCATCTTCTGCTAGTTCAGGTCTGTTTTGTTTGGTAAAAATATCAGCAGATTCTCTTCTTTGCTTAACCAACTTTTGTAAAATTTTAAGCTCCACTGTTTCAGGGATTTCGCCACTATTGGTGTCTTTTCCGGTTTTCTCAAGAAGAAGAGCGGCTTTTATAGCTCTTAATGCACCTAATTTCTTCTTGTCCTTGCTGATCATGGCAGCTTTAATATCGTTATTGATTAAAATTTCTAAGCTCATATTATTATTTTTTGCAAAGATAATAAAAGAGGCGTTTATTGGTATGTTGTTTGTGTGTTTTCGTAAAACGATGTTTGTAATCAATAAATGACATCTATTTAATACTTAAAAATGATCTAATTATTGTTCTTTCTTGAATCATGAAGGTGGTCGGCAGAGTTATTAATTTTTTAAATTGAATTTCTGGACGACCTAAATATAACTATTGTTCTTAACCATGGGCGCTGCCCATGGCTATTTTTAACAAAGACTTTCAGCCTTTTTTTTACAATTAAATAAAAGCTGCCTTTTAGTGAAAGCATGATTGTAAAGTTGTTCAGAATCATAAGACCCTGAAAGGGTCAATTATTTCAACCTTGGGCTGCGCCCAAGGTAAATGAGTAGAGATGTCAAAATAGCCGTCCCTAGGTCTCAGGAATAAAAAAGAAATGCAACCGGCGATTAATGATCTAAGGAATAGGCTTAGTCTGATTTTAGCAAATATGATATTTTTAAAGACGTTTTGATCAAAAGAAAAGCCAAAACAAAACCCCTTATCATATTTTGATAAGGGGTCGTTGGTAGGATTATATGTTATAATATTAATCTACATTATCATGTAAAAAACTGTTATTAGTTTTGATTTCAGTGTTGCCTTCGTTATCTGAGAGGGAGTAACGAGCCACTTCTGATTCTTGTGAACTAACAGTATGTGAGATGTGTATATTTTTTCTTTTATAAGCAGGAACGTTCTCCATTTCATCAATATTTTTACCGCTTTTATTGATATAGGATAGCTGTCTGAGTTTTTTAGCTCTTTCAGATAGTTTTCTTTCACTTTCTTCTGAAATTTTAGATGGCTCAGGATTTTTGATATCATTTTCATTGCTTACTTCTGAAACTTCTGGAGCATCTTCGCCTAGTGTTTTGATGATGATATTTGGTTCTTCTTGTTTTTCTTCTTTTTGCTTGGTTTCAGGAGTGCTCATTTTTGGTTGAGAGTCTTGAAAAAGCTGATGTTCGATCTTGGGCTCTTCTTCTTTCTTTAACATTAATGTTGGTGCATCAATAGTTTGAGAAGTTGCTGTGGCTTGGACTTCTTGTGGCTTTGTTACCGGAACTTCTGCGTTTAAAGGTGTAACAGTTTTTGCTGTTGACTCTTCCTTAGTCGCCATTCCTTCTCTATCAAAACCTGTTGCAATTAATGTGATAGAAATAGAATTACCTAAATTTTTGTCTGTACCACTACCCCAAATCACCTCACATTGCTCACCAGTTTGATCTATGATATAATCTGTGATTTCAGATACTTCATCCATTGAAATTTCGCTATCTGTACCAGTAGCAATGTAAAGAAGCATATTGTTGGCGCCATGAATATCATTATCATTCAATAATGGTGAATTCAATGCCATTTCAGCTGCTTCCATAGCTCTGTTCTCGCCTTCGGCTACTCCAGCACCCATGATAGCAACACCGCTGTCTTTCATTACTGTTTTCACATCTTCAAAATCCACGTTGATGTATCCAGTGACAGTGATAATTTCTGCAATACCTTTTGCGGCAGTTGCAAGAATGTTGTCAGCACGGCTGAATGCTTCAGATAGTTTTAAATTGCCATGGAGCTCTCTTAATTTATCGTTGCTGATAATAAGAATGGTATCCACGTATTTTTTCATTTCAGTGATACCTGCTTCTGCCAGTTGCTTACGCTTTCTGCCTTCGAAACCAAAAGGAATAGTAACAATACCCACGGTGAGTATGTCTAATTCTGCGGCGGCCTGTGCAATAACGGGAGCTGCTCCAGTACCCGTGCCACCACCCATTCCAGCTGTTATAAACAACATTTTGGTGTTAACCTCCAGTACCTCTTTAATCTTTTCGATATCTTCGATGGCAGCATTGCGACCAACTTCTGGTTTTGAGCCGGCGCCTCGACCTTCTGTTAAGCTGGTACCCAGCTGTATTTTTGTTGGAATTGGGCTGCATTCCAAAGCTTGTGCATCGGTATTGCACAAGATGAAATCTACACCTTGAATTCCTTGACTAAACATATGGTTTACAGCGTTTCCGCCGCCTCCGCCTACCCCTAATACTTTTATTATGGATGACTGATCTTTTGGTGAATCAAATGCTAACATAATCCTCTCATTTTATTTTACTAATGTATAAACGCTAATTCCTTCATTAGTGGAAATTAATAACTTTTATTAACAAAATCTATGTTGATAATCCTCGACTATCAATGCGTGTGTAGTATTTCGATAGTCTAAAAAGATTTACACGATTTCGTTATTATCCTGATCGAAGAAGTCGGTGATTTTGTCTAAAAATCTTCTTTTTGGGGAAGACACAGGAACTTCTTCTTTTCCTTTATCGTTTTTCATCTTGAAATTTTCTTTTCTACTTTCTACATCGTAGCGTTGAAATCCTTCAATAACTAATCCAATACCAGTAGCATAGGTTGGACTTGATAATTCCTCTGGAGAACCATCGGCCAAATGCTCGTTTGGATAACCAATTCTGGTGTCCATGCCGGTTATAAACTCGGTGAGTTGGACCAGATGTTTGAGTTGGGATCCTCCACCGGTTAATACGATACCAGCGATCAGCTTATTCTCGTATCCTGAGTTTTTGATTTCCCAATACACATGTTCTATGATTTCTTCCACACGAGCCTGAATAATATTGGCTAGGTTTTTTAAGGTAATCTCTTTAGGAGGTCTTCCTCTGAGGCCTGGGATGGCTACGATTTCATTCTCTTTGTTCTCGTCCGACAAAGCAGAACCAAATTTTACTTTTAATTCCTCAGCATGTTTCTTAATGATAGAACATCCTTCTTTAACATCCTCCGTAATTACATCGCCTCCAAAAGGGATAACGGCTGTATGACGAATGATTCCATCGTGGAAAATGGCAATGTCGGTCGTTCCACCTCCAATATCTACTAAGGCAACTCCGGCTTCTGTTTCCTCATCACTCAATACTGCTCTGGCACTGGCGATAGGCTCTAATATTAGATCTACAATGTCTAAATTGCTTTTCTTTACACATTTGTATATGTTCTTAGCAGCGGTGGTTTGTCCAATGATGATATGGAAATTGGCTTCTAATGAGTTTCCCAACATGCCCACAGGTTCTTTAATGCCTGCTTCGTTATCGATAATATATTCCTGAGGAATGACATCGATAATTTCTTCACCTGGACTCATGTTCAGATTACGCATATTATCCATTAGTTGATCTACATCTTCTTGGCTAATTTCATCGTCAATATTCTTTCTGATGATATTTCCACGGTGCTGAAGACTCTTGATATGCTGTCCTGCTATACCTACATTTACATATTCAATTTGTACATTCGATTTTGCTTCGGCTTCTACCACTGCTTTTTGAATGCTTTGAACGGTGTTTTCAATATTGGAAACCACTCCTCTTTTTACGCCAATTGATTCGGATTTTCCTGAGCTTAGAATTTCAATCTTTCCATGCTCGTTTCTTCTCCCGACTATGGCCGCAATTTTGGTGGTACCAATGTCTAATCCTACAATGATTACATCTTTTGATTCCATGACTATTATTTTTTACTACACACTATTTGATTATCATATTTAATATTGATGGACTTATACTTTTGCCAATCAATTCTGTCTTTTCCATTAACATAAAAAGCCTTCAGATTTTTTAGCTTTTTATCTATATCATTGATGTCCCCAAACTCAATGTTTTTAACTCCTAATTTTGGAGTCAGTTCCACTTGTCCATTTTTATTCACGTAAATCTGATCTATTAAAGCTTCTAAAAAGGCATCTTTATGAATGGCTTCAGCAAGTTCGTAAAGTGATTTATATATTTGGGGTAATTCTCTTTCTCCTTTGAGGACTTGTAACTTTTCTTCCTTGTTCAGATGCGGAATGTCTCCACTGGCTACCATAATTCTCTGAGTATAGTCCAAGCTATTATCCATTAATACTAAACCATCGGCGAGGTATAGGTTTTTACCTTTAATATCAAAAATTCTTAAAGAGGCTTTCCTTGGTTTTACTTTAATATGTATTAATCCATCAATTCCAACAAAGGTTCTAACATCAATTAATTGTGCATTCTGGCAAATTTCATTCTCTATTTTAGAAAGATTAATATTTCTCACCGATTGTCCCAGCATGGTAGGCATGGTTTCCAAAATATGAGTTTGTATGCTCTCTTGTGAAATTAAGCTCGGATAATCGGTTTTTAGCATTTTTACTTGAATATCGCTGCTAAAAGAATTGGCTCGCTCTATATTGGCCCATACCAATATCACTATTGCGGCCAAAAACGACGCTATCCACAATGTTTTATTGATTATTTTTATAATCATGACAGTTCGTTTTTTATAGGTTCAACAAATCTGTCAATATCACCAGCTCCCAATGTGACTAATAATTCTAGGTCCATGTTTTTTAGAGTAGAGATTAATTTCTCTTTCCTTAAAAGCTGTTTATGCTGCTTCGATATTTTATCTAGAATGATTTGGCTAGTAACTCCAGGAATGGGCTCTTCTCTTGCTGGATAAATATCTAAAAGAATAATTTCATCGGCTATGGATAGGCTTTGGGCAAATCCATCTTGGAAATCTTGTGTACGTGAGAAAAGGTGAGGTTGAAAGACCACAGTCATTTTCTTTTCAGGATATAATTTTTTCAAAGAACTAAGAGCAGCTTTTATTTCTTCTGGATGATGGGCATAATCATCATAATAGCTCAGCTTTTCGTTTTTAATCACCAATTCCATTCTACGTTTGACTCCTCCGAAATTGGCTAATGCTTTTCTGATTTCTTCTCCTTTAACTCCAGACTCAATGGCTAAGGCAGAGGCGGCTATAGCATTTTCTAGATTAATCATTCCAGGCATATTTAATCTTAAATCCTCTATTCTTCCTTCAGGATGGACGAGATCAAAATGATATAAGCCTTGTTTTAATTGAATGTTGGATGCGTAAATATCTGAGGATGGATTATCCAAAGAGTAGGTTTTTGTATTTGTAAAATCTGAAAAATGTTCTTTAAGCTGATAGTGAATAATGACTTGTCCGTCGTTATCTACCTGCTTTGCGTATTCTTTGAATGTATTCTGTAATTGGCTATGGTTACTATAAATATCTAAATGGTCGGCATCCATAGCGGTAATCAGGCCAATATGTGGATGTAGTTGCAGGAAAGAACGATCGTATTCGTCGGCTTCAACTACCATCCATTGACTTGTCTCATGAGTTAATAAATTACTTTCATGGTCTTTAAGTATGCCACCTAAGAAGGCTTGACAACCTATGCTACTGGAATGTAACAGATGTGCCGTCATACTGGATACGGTTGTCTTTCCATGTGTCCCTGCAATGCCAATGCATTTGTATTGTTGACTGAGTAAACCTAAAATTTCTGACCTTTTATACAGTCTGATGTTTTCTTTCTTGAAATATTGAAAGATGACATTGTTTTGGGGAATGGCTGGAGTGAATATATAAAGAATGTCATTCTCCTTGGTTAATCCAATAGGCAGTAACTCAATATCATCTTGATATATAATTTCTGCACCCTCCTCTACAAGTTTTTGGGTGAGTGGAGAGGCTGTTTTATCATATCCATAAACAGGAATATTCTTTTGCATGAAATAGCGGGCTATAGCGCTCATGCCTATGCCGCCAATGCCTAAAAAATATACCTTATTTACTTTTTCTAAATTCATGATATCAATTTAATGACTTCATCAGCAATGATGTCGTCAGCATTTAAAACGCCTAATTTTTTAATTTCTTTTTCCATGCTCTTGAGGAGGCCTTCGTTTGCTAAGCAATCTGCTGTAGTTTGGAATAATTCCTCCGATACTTTGTTATCTGCTATCAGTTTAGCAGCTTGATGGTCGACGAGTTTTTGTGCGTTCTTCGTTTGGTGATTCTCGGCAGCAAAAGGAAAAGGCACGAATATGACAGGTTTTCCAACAGCGGAAATTTCTGATATTGCAATGGCTCCAGCTCTGGAGATAATTAAATCAGCTGCAGCATAAGCTAAATCCATTCTTCTAATGAAGTCATAGATATGTATATTCTTTGCAGCTGAATTCTCTAAAGCAGTTTTTGATTCTTCAAAGGTGGTTTTGCCCGTTTGCCAAATGACTTGTGCATCTAGTTTTGCCCAGTTTTCTATTTCACCAGCTATGGCTAAATTTACAGATTGTGCACCTAGACTTCCTCCAACTACCAAAATGGTTTTCTTTGCTTTGTCAAGCTTGAAAAATTCTAAAGCTTCATTCTTATTGCCTTCTGTTACTTGTTTTCTAATGGGGTTTCCTGTGAGTTTAATCTTTTCCTTAGGGAAGAATTTATCCATTCCTTCATAAGCCACACAGATACTTTTTACTTTATTGGCCAGTAGTTTATTTGTAACACCAGGGTAGGAATTTTGTTCTTGAATGAGGCAAGGAATTCCCATATTTGATGCTACCCTTAACGTGGGCCCGCTGGCAAACCCTCCCACACCAATAACTACTTGTGGTTTGAAATTCTTGATAATGGTTTTGGCTTTCATTAAACTGCTGACAAGTTTAAAAGGGAAACTCAAATTCTTCAAACTAAGACTCCTCTGAAATCCACTTATCCAAAGACCTTCAATCTTAAAACCCGCCTCTGGAATTTTTTCCATTTCCATCTTTCCTTGTGCCCCTACAAATAGAAACTCGGCCAAGGGCATCTTTCTTTGAATAGCCTTCGCAATAGCAATAGCTGGGAAGATATGGCCTCCAGTACCACCGCCACTAATCATGACTCTTATGTTTTCGTTGCTACTCATATTATTGTACGACTTCAATGGGTTCTTTTTCTTTCTTTAAACCAACACTTATGCTTTGAATAATTCCCAAAGCCATGCTCGTAAACACAAAACTGGTTCCTCCTGAACTAATCAGAGGAAGAGGTTGTCCTGTAACGGGTAGTAGGTTGGTGGCCACACCTATATTTATTAAGGCTTGAAAAACGATACTAAACATGAGCCCCATGGCCAAGAGGGCTCCAAATTTCGTTTCACTATTTTTAGCGATAACCATAGCGCGCCAAAGCAATGCTAGGTATATTAAGATGCCAATAAAACCAATAATGGTTCCGTATTCTTCTATGATTATGGCATAGATAAAATCGGCATGAGCGGATGGGAGAAATGCTCTTTGGCTACTTTTACCGGGTAATTTGCCAATGATTGGATTAGAAGCGATGGCGATTTTTGCTTGTAATACTTGGTAGTTGGCATCTTTATCATCGCCGCCAAAATTCTCTATCCTACTCACCCAGGTATCAAAACGAGGAAGTAGATTAGGATTTGTTTTTGCTACCACAAAGGCCAGCATTACAAATAGTATTCCTATGCCAGCTAAGCCTACCAGATATCTGGTTTTTACTTGTCCTAACCACATCATGAAAAAGGCGGAAGTAAAAACCAAAAGAGCGGTACTTAGGTTGGACTTCAATATGAGCACAGTAACGACTAATGCTGGCAGGAAGATAGCTCCAGCGGTATAGTAAATACTGGTTCCGTTATTTTGTTGACCATTGAGTTTACTGATATTTCGGGCTAGAAAAGCCAAAAGGACGATTTTAGCAAAGTCGGAGCTCTGGAAGCTGATACCTATGATCGGTATTGTAAGCCATCGGCTCGCATTATTAATATTGGTTCCCAAAATAGCAGTAAATAAAAGTATGGGTATGACAACAAATATGAAAAGTTTGCTCAGCCACTGAAAGTTTTGATACCTGATTTTGGAGAAGAGTAGCATGGTGATATATCCGGCACCAATTATTGCTATTTGCTTGAATAGGAAATACAAGAAGTTCCCATCCCGCATTTTTACCGCAATATAGCTCGAGGCACTATAGATGAGTACTATCGATGCTAAAGATAGTATCAGGTATATCACCCAAATGGTTTTGTCTCCTTTATGTGTAAAAAACTTTCTCAATGGATTTGAGTTTTATAATTCGTTAACAGCTTTCTTAAATTTATCACCTCTGTCTTCGAAGTTTTCGAAAAGATCGAAACTTGCGCAAGCTGGAGATAATAAAACAGCATCACCTGCTTCTGCTAATCTTTGTGCTGTTTCAACAGCCTCTTGTGCAGAATAGGTATCGATGATAGTAGAAGTGAATTTTCCGAAATTCTCATGAATACTGATATTGTCTAAGCCTAGGCAAACAATAGCTTTAACCTTTGAATTCACTAGGTTTTTGATAGATTCATAGTCGTTTCCTTTGTCCTTTCCACCTGCAATCCAAATGATAGGTCTGTTTACGCTATCTAAGGCAAAATAGGTAGAGTTAACATTGGTCGATTTGGAATCGTTGATATACTGAACTCCGCCTATAGTTGCTACGCTTTCCATGCGATGTGGAAGAGTTTGGAACTCCTCTAAAGATTCTTTTAGATTTTTATTTCTAATGTTCATTAATTTGGAAGCGATTCCGGCTGCCATTGAATTGTAAGTGTTATGCTTACCCTGTAGTGCTAAACTTCTTAGTGTCATGATTAGTTCGTCCTTTTGATTTTTAATTATTACGTTATCTCCCGACATCCAAGCACCGTTTTCAAATTTCTCGTAAAGAGAAAAGGGAAGGAGCTGAATGTTTGATTTCTTTTTGTTTAATTCGGCTGTAATTACAGCGTCATCAGCATTATAAATGAGATAGTCTGAGGAGTCCATGTTTTGAATGATGCGCATTTTTGAATCCACATAGTTTTGAAAGCAATCGTCATATCTGTCCAAATGATCTGGTGTGATATTGGTGATGATGGCGATGTCGGCTTTGAATTCGAACATGCCATCCAGTTGAAAACTGCTGATTTCTAACACATAAGTATCGAAATCATCTTCAGCCACTGACCAGGCAAAGCTTTTCCCAATATTGCCTCCAAGTCCTACATTCAATCCTGCATTTTTCAGGATGAAGTATAGAAGGCTTGTCGTGGTAGTTTTTCCATTACTACCAGTGATGCAAATTAATTTGGCATCGGTATATTGGGCTGCAAATTCAATTTCAGATATCACTGGAATTCCTTTCGATTTAATTTTCTCAATAAGCTTTATCGAATCTGGAATTCCGGGACTTTTTACCACTACATCTGCTTGTAGAATGATGTTTTCTGAATGTTGACCCTCTTCAATCTCAATTTCATTATCTATAAGAACTTTTTTGTATTTCTCTTCAATTTTGCCTTTGTCACTCAGCCATACTTGATAGCCTTTTTGCAAACCGAGGATAGCCGCTCCAGTTCCGCTTTCGCCTCCACCTAGAACAACTAGCTTTTTCATTTATCTCAATTTTAGAGTGATAATGGTGATGATGGCCAGCATAATCCCAATGATGAAAAAGCGCAATACGATTTTTGGTTCTGAATATCCTAGAACCTGGTAATGGTGGTGAATAGGAGACATCTTGAAGATGCGTCGGCCTTCACCATATTTTCTTTTAGTATGTTTAAACCATGTCACCTGCATAATCACTGATAGGCTTTCCATCAAGAAGATTCCACAGAGAATGGGGATGAGTAATTCTTTACGAATAAGGATGGCGAATACAGCGATAATAGCTCCTAAGGTGAGGCTTCCGGTATCGCCCATAAATACTTGTGCAGGATAGGAGTTATACCATAAGAAACCAATGGTAGCACCTACAAATGCACTCATAAAAATGGTGAGTTCACCAATACCAGGAATAAACATAATGTTCAGGTAATTGGCGAAAATGATATTACCACTCAGCCACGCAAATGCTCCTAATGTGGCGCCAATAATTGCTGAGGTTCCAGTGGCTAAACCATCAATTCCATCTGTTAAATTGGCTCCATTACTAACAGCAGTAATAATGAGAACTACTAATGCGATATATACTATCCACGACCATTTGTCTAAGCTTGGGCTAATCCAAGTAACCAAAGAGGCGTAATCGAAAGTATTATTCTTAAAAAATGGAATGGTAGTTTGTGTAGAACGAACAGGTTCGTTATTGAAAGTAACTTGTGTATTGCTGGTTTTGTCAGTGGTTAATTCAGTTTGAGTTGCACTGTTATTTTGTAGTTCTAATGCTTTTTCCTTGATGGTGATACCAGGATGGAAATACATGGTAGCTCCAACTACGATTCCTAGAGTAACTTGACCAATAACCTTGAAGATTCCGCGTAATCCCTTCTTGTTCTTTCTGAAAACTTTGATATAATCATCTAAGAATCCTATCATTCCCATCCATACGGTGGTGAAGATTAATAGAATGATATAAATATTATTAATTTTTGTAAAAAGCAAAACTGGAATAAGAATAGAACCAATGATGATTAACCCTCCCATGGTTGGTGTTCCTTTTTTCTCATTTTGTCCTTCTAAACCTAAATCACGGATGCTTTCTCCTACTTGTTTTTTACGGAGTAATTCGATGAGACTTTTCCCGAATACCATAGAAATTAAAAGAGAAGTAATCACTGCCATAGCAGCACGGAAAGAAATATACTGGAACAAATTTGCTCCCGGCATATTAAACTCTTCTCTTAGGTATTCAAATAAATAATATAACATGTTATGCTTGCTTAAATAGATTGTTAATCACTTCTTTATCGTCAAAATGCTGGCGTTTTCCATTGGTTTCCTGATAGGTCTCATGACCTTTCCCAGCAATCAGGATGATGTCTTTTGTTTGTGCCATGGCAAAAGCGGTTTTAATGGCTTCTTCGCGATTGGTGATGGCTAGGGTTTTTCTTAATTCTGATGGATTTAAGCCGGCTTTCATATCCATGATGATGTCCTCTGGATTTTCAAATCTTGGATTGTCAGAAGTGAGAATGAGTTGTTGGCTGTATTGAGCACCTATTTTGGCCATTTCTGGTCTTTTTGTCTTGTCTCTGTTTCCACCTGCTCCAACTACTGTGAATACTTTTCCATTGTCAGTATTGATATCTTGGATGGTTTTTAAAACATTTTCTAAAGCATCGGGAGTATGCGCGTAATCAACGATTGCAGTAATCCCGCTTGGAGAAATCATCAAATCGAAGCGGCCATTGGCAGAAGAAATAGTGCTCATTTGGCTTAGAACTTCATCTTTATCTTGGTCTAACATTATGGCTGTTCCATAAATGGCCAATAGGTTATAAGCATTGAATTCACCTGTTAATCTAAACCAAACATCTTGTCCGTCTATGATTAGATTTAGACCATTAATTTGATTTTCTATGATTCTGGCATTAAAATCACCTAGGGTTCTAAGGCTATATGTTTTTTTTATTGCTTTACAATTCTGAAGTATCACCATCCCGTTTCTATCGTCTTCATTCGTAATGGCAAAAGCAGATTTTTTAAGATGGTCGAAGAATGATTTCTTGGCTTTTATATAAGAAGCAAAGTCAATGTGGTAATCTAAATGGTCGTGACTCAAATTGGTGAAGATAGCGCCATCAAAATCTAAACCTGCTGTTCTTCCTTGGTCTAATGCATGACTACTGACTTCCATGAAGCAGTATCCACATCCTTTTTCTACCATTTCTGCTAAAAGTGCATTTAAGGCAATGGCATCTGGAGTGGTGTGGGTGGAAGGAATGATTTGTTCACCAATTTTGTTTTCAATAGTGGATAGCAAGCCACAGTAATATCCCAATTGGCTAAATAATTTATGGAGGAGGGTGGCGATGGTTGTTTTGCCGTTTGTACCAGTAACTCCAATCAACTTCAACTGACTCGATGGCTCGTTGAACCATTTAGAAGCCAGTAATCCTAATGCTTTTTGGCTATTCTCAACCTTTATATAAATAACATCCTCAGATTTCTCTTCTGGAATTTCTTCACATACTATCGCAATGGCGCCTAGTTCGATAGCTTTAAAAATATAGTTGTGGCCATCTACCTGAGTTCCTTTAGTAGCAATAAAAAGACTGTCTGTTATGACTTTTCTAGAATCGAACTCAAGTGAAGAAACTCTCGTTTCCAAGTCTCCAATAGATTCAATAAGGTCTACATTCTTTAATATGTCTATTATTCTTTTCATTAGCTGTTTGAGAGATTTAAAGTGATGGTTCTTCCTTTTGTTGCTGGTGTTCCCGCTATAATCGATTGTGTTTTCACAAACCCGCTTCCTACAATCTTTACTTTTAAGCCCAAGTCTTCGCAGAGGTAAACAGCGTCTCTTGCTGTCATTCCAATAAGTTTTGGAATTTTGTGGTCAGAAATTGTCCGAGTGGCATAGTATGCAGAATCAGCAGCAGGTAATCCTATAACTATTTTACTGGCTTCATCAATTTTAGCTGCGGCATTCATTTCTTTCAGAATCATTTGAATGTCTTCGGTAGCACCGGCTTTATAGTAATTTGCTGGGTTGATTTTACTTGATTTCTCTTCTTCGGAAAAGGCTATTTCTACATGACTAGAATAGATTCTATCTGCAATATTTTTAAATACAGGTGCAGCTACTGAGCTACCATAATAAAAGCCATTACTTGGATTATTGATGACAATGATACATGAGTATTTGGGGTTTTCTGTGGGGAAATAGCCAGCGAAAGAAGCTTTATAGTTTGTTCTATTATAGCCCTTATTATTTTGAGCTAATTGAGCTGTTCCTGTTTTGCCGGCAATGCTATAGTGTTTGCTTTTGATGTTTTTAGCTGTTCCTCTTAAGACCACGCCTTCAAGCATGTCCTGTAATTTCTCTATGGTAGCCTCAGAAGCAATTTTTTCATTCAGAACAATAGGTTCATAGGTTTCAATGACTTCGTTAGTGTTTCTGATTTCCTTTATAAATAAGGGCTTAACCATTTTTCCATCATTTGCTATGGCATTATAAAAGGTTAGGGTTTGAAGAGGTGTAATGTTGAGCTCATACCCGTAGGCAATCCAAGGTAATGAGATTCCGGACCATGATTTATCCTCTGTATTCTTTATATAAGGACTTGCTTCCCCTTTGATTGGCAATCCTAATTTTTGGTGGATTCCAGTTTTGTAAAGCCCGTCGATAAATTTTTGTGGATCTGTAGAATAGTGTTCCCAAATAATTTTGGCGATTCCAACATTAGAAGACTGTTCAATTACATCTCTTACCGAAATAGTACCGTTGCCAATTTTATGAGCATCGCGTATGGTTTTGCCATAAAAAGTAGTGCTCCCGTTTCCTGTTTCTACACTGTCGTTGAGGTTGATAACGCCATCTTCCAAAGCCACTAAAATAGATGCTAATTTGAATGTAGAACCTGGCTCTTCTGCTTCTCCAATAGCATAATTATAGTCTTCAGTATAATGCCCGTTCTTATCTTTTCCTAAGTTTGCAATGGCTCTGATTTCACCAGTTTCCACTTCCATTACTATGGCGCAACCGTGCTCTGCTTTGTGAAGGATGAGTTGCTTTCTTAAGGCGTCTTCAGTAACATCTTGAATGTCAATATCGATAGTGGTGTAAAGATCGTTTCCGTTTTTGGGCTTGATTTCGTTAGCAGGATCAATAGGCATCCAAGTTCCACCGGCAATTTTTTGCATTAATCTTTTGCCATGGGTTCCTTCTAGTGTTTCATTAAAAGCACCTTCTAATCCTACCTCGTATTTACCTGCTTCATAATTATAAATACCAATAGTTCGTTTGGCTAACTCGTTATAGGGCAGCTCGCGTTTGTTGGATTTGATAATGATTAAGCCACCTTTGTTTCTTCCTAATCGGAGGATGGGCAGTTTTTGAATTTCGAGTAATTGTTTGTAAGTAACGTTTCTTTTAACACGCAGATAGTAGTTCTTCTGAGCTCGAGCTCGAGTAAAAAGTTTCTTGTATTGGGTTTTGGTTCTGTCCTTAAAGATTTTGCTAAATCCGTAAGCTAGAGAATCTATATTGGCATTGAAAAAGTGGTCGCTCTTATTGGAAATTAAATCCACCCTGATCTCGTATTTTGGTATGGTAACCGCTAGAAGGCTTTGATTGGTGCTATAAATATTACCTCTAAGTGCACTGATTTCTCTTTCTTCAATACTTCTGTTGACTCCCATTTTCCTTAGTTCATCACCTTCTTTGAATTGGATGTAAAGAATTTTAGCCATGATCGCAAGGGCAAATAAAACCATAAAGAGGTATGTGATAATACTCTTCAAGTGAATTGATTTTATGGCCTTCTCTGTTGTCATTATTAATCTTCAATTATTATTTTGCGTGGGGGTACTTCAGATTCTTCCAAGCCCATTCCCTTAACTAGTTCCGCCATTTTTGTAGGTCGGGTGCTTTCCATCAATAGTGATTTCATGTAGATGGATTTTATACGCATGGCTTTTACTTCTTCTTTTGTGTGATTTATGTGCCTCTGAGTATCTTGTGCTCTGAATGTATTGCTGATAAATAGAATGATGAGTAGGATGACATAAAAGATGAATGGGAAATTCTTCTCTGCTTTTTCGCGGGAAAAAATGCTTCCATCAAGCAATGGACGTACATAACGGAAGAAGAAATTATTCTTTTTCTCCACCTTAGGATTGACCTCTTTTATGTTTTCTTTTATCTTATTCATTTATTCTACTTGTCTATCTTTTTAGCAACTCTCAGTCTGGCGCTTCTAGCCCTGGAGTTAATTTCAATTTCTTCTTCATCAGCCATGATGGGTTTTCTGTTTACTGCGGTCCATTCGTTAAGAATTTTTCCATAGAAGTCTTTTTCTAAATCGCCCTGTACATTTCCTGTTTTAATGAAGTTCTTCGCGATACGATCCTCTAAAGAGTGATAGCTGAGGATGACTAGTCTTCCGTCTGGGTTCATTATCTGAGTGCATTGATTAAGCATGTCTTTAAAAGCTTCCAATTCTTGGTTGACTTCTATTCTTAAGGCTTGGAATACTTGTGCATAGAATTTGTTTTCACGAAATTTCGGTGCGAGAGGCAGTAGACTGTCTTTTAAACCCTGAATGCTTTCGAAAGGATTGGTTTCTCTTACGGCAATAATGTGATGGCTGATTTTATAGGCATTCTTTAATTCCCCATAAAGGCGGAACATATTGGTGAGGTCGTGTAATTCGTAAGTGTTTAGGATATGACTTCCAGTAATGCTGCCCCTTTGGTCCATTCGGCCGTCGATAGGACCATCGAAGCGAGTGCTAAAACCTCTCTCAGGAGTATCGAACTGATGGCTAGAAACGCCTAGGTCAGCTAATAATCCATCAATTTTTTTTACTCGGTGAAGGCGAAGGAAGTTCTTTAAAAAGCGGAAGTTTTCATGAATAAGGGTGAACCTAGAATCGTTTGGGATGTTTCTTTTTGCATCTTCATCTTGGTCGAATGCATATAAGTGGCCGTCCTCTAAATGTTCTAAAATCTTTTTACTGTGACCACCGCCACCAAAAGTTACGTCCACATAAATCCCATTGGGGTTAATGTTTAGTCCTTCAATACATTCATTCAATAAAACGGGCAAATGGTACATAATTTTTTACTTACTCATTGTCATGAGGAATATTCCCCATCACCTTTTCAGCAAGCGAACCAAAGTCCATGTCTGGGCTGCTTAAAACACCTTCGTAAGTGTCTTTGTCCCAGATTTCCATTCTGTTCACAGAAGAAGAGATAACCAGGTTCTTTTTGATGTTGGCATATTTAACCAAATCCTTAGGGATTTGAATTCTCCCAGTAGAATCTACTTCTACCGAACGAACGCCAGCCATAAAAGCCCTGATGAAATCATTATTTTCTTTTACAAAGCGATTCAATTTTGATAGGCCTTCTGCTTCTTTATTCCATTCACTCATGGGGTAAAGCTCCAGGCAGTTTTGAAATATGCTTCTTTTTAAAATAAAACCTTCATTCAGAATAGGTTGAACTTGTTTTTTTAAACCTGCAGGAATCATCACACGACCTTTTGTGTCTGCTTTAACCTCGTATGACCCTATCAGATTTATCATTATTACTTGCTAAAATTGAGTGTAAAAATACAGTTATTTTACCACATTATCCCACATTTTACGTTCTTGTTGATAAAATGTTACGGTAAAATTTCTAATATATTTTTCAAAGTGATATAAAAACCTAAATATCAATAAGATAGGGTGTTTTAGCTGTGGTGGTAAAAAGTGGGTGTGTTTATAACTTTTTCGAATTGTTAATTATTGGTAGTGTTTTTATTTATGAAAGTATTTATATGGTTGTTATTGTGTGTAAGTTATATGTATTCAGCTTTATAGGAAGGTGAGGTGGATGAATGGTTAGATGTGAAATTACTTTTTTTTTGGAAAATGAAATCCTTCCCACTTGTCCTGATGAGTGATCGAAAATATGGAGGGTGAGAAAAGTGGAATTTTGTTGGAATAATATAAATTAGATTAGATTCTAAGAAATGAGTAAATTTGCAGAATTCAGGTATATAAGAAATCCATAAATTCGTATAGGATGATAGAAGAGTCTAGTAAAATAGATAAGGTGATTGATGTGGAGAAAGTGATGGCCAGTAAGAATGAGAAATTGTTAAAATGGTTACCTTCTTTTGTCATATCTTATTTGAAAAGGATTATTCATCAAGACTTTATTAATAGTTTTCTACATAGAAATAAAGAGCTGTATGGTTTAGATTTTGTAAAAGCTATTCTTGATGATTTTGGGATAACGGTAACTTGGCAAGGTCTAGAAAATATTGGCAAAGAAGATAGAGTGATTATAGCATCGAATCATCCTTTGGGAGGGATGGATGGTATTGCATTGATGTATGTGATTGGACAATTACGTCAGGATATACAGTTTCCTGTCAATGATATCTTAATGAATCTTCCAAATTTGAAGGAGCTATTTGTTCCCATTAATAAACATGGGAGTAATATGGAGAATGCCCGTATCATTGACCATGCTTTCGAAAGTGATGTGATTACTTTGTTTTTTCCAGCTGGATTAGTTAGCCGGAAGCAGAGTGGAGGTATTGTGGATTTAGAATGGAAAAAGACATTTATTCGTAAAGCTAGATCCTATAAAAGAGATATTATTCCTACATTTATTTCAGGTAGAAACAGTAACTGGTTTTATGGCTTAGCCAAGTGGAGAACGAGGTTAGGGATTAAAATCAATATCGAAATGTTGTATTTGGTAGATGAAATGGTCAAGCAGAGAGGGAAAGAAATAAATATTAATTTTGGCTCCGCAATTTCTTATCAAAAATTTGATAGATCTAAGTCCGATATTGAATGGGCAAAAGAAGTAAAAGAGGTGGTTTATAGCATGCAAAATAAAAAAAGATAAAAATGAAAACCATAATACCTAAGGTTGATAGAGCCTTAATTGATGCTGAATTAACTGCGGATAAATATCTAGCAGATACGAATAATGGAGGGAATCAAATTTATGTATTTACTGCCCATGATTCTCCACACTTAATGCGTGAGGTAGGTAGGTTAAGAGAGATTACTTTTAGAGATGCTGGTGGGGGAACGGGTTGTGAATTAGATGTTGACGAGTATGATACATTAGAAAAACCTTTCCAGCAATTGATAGTTTGGAATCCTGAAGACAAAGAAATTGTTGGTGGATATCGTTTTATCCATGGAAGAGATATCGAGGTGAATGGCACCGATGTAAAAAGCGCAACTTCTCATTTATACAGGTTCTCACAGCAATTTATTGATGATTTTTTGCCTCATAGTATAGAACTCGGGCGTTCTTTTGTTCAGCCTAATTATCAACCAACATTTAATCTTAAAAAGGGATTATACTCTTTGGATAATCTTTGGGATGGGATAGGAGCCATGGTTGTTGGTACTCCAGGTGTAAAGTATCTGTTCGGAAAAATGACCATGTATACAGATTATGATAAGGAAGCCAGAGATATTCTTTTGTATTTCTTCTATAATTTCTTTCCAGATAAAGACAAACTTTTAGTGGCTCATGCGCCATTAGCTTTAGAGGCCAGTGAAGAGGAATTGGAGGCTATATTTATTGGTAATACTTTTGAAGAAAACTATAAAATATTAGTTAAGAATCTTAGGAGTAGAAAAGAAAATATTCCGCCACTATTTAATGCCTATTTAAATTTATCTCCAACCATGAGAACTTTTGGTACTGCAGTGAATGATGAGTTCGGGTATGTTGAAGAAACAGGGATGATGATAACAGTGGATGATTTGTATGAAAAGAAGAAGAAGCGTTACTTGCAAAGTTATATTGCAAAAATTTCACATAATATAAAAGCAATGAGGAGAAATCGAATATGATCGTTAATAGCGCTGAGTTTTTAAAAAGTAGTACAGGAGTGTCACATTGCCCTCCTGACCAAAAACCAGAATATGCTTTTATTGGAAGATCAAATGTGGGGAAATCCTCATTAATTAATAAGCTTTGTAATAAGTCAAAGCTAGCCAAAACATCTTCCACGCCTGGAAAGACTCAGCTAATTAATCATTTTCTAGTTAATGAGAATTGGTATTTAGTGGATTTGCCTGGTTATGGATTTGCTAAAATGCCTATAGCCGTTAGGAAGAAAATGGAAGCCATGATTAGCGAGTATTTACTTGGGCGTAAGAATCTAATGAATATTTATGTTTTAATTGATTCTCGCCATCAGCCATTGGCAATCGATATGGAGTTTATGGAGCAATTGGCCGAAAACCAGCTCGCTTTTTCTATCATATTTACTAAGGCTGATAAGTCAAAGAAAAGAAAGCTAGAAGATAATATTGCCAAATATAAATCTAAACTTTCTGAAGCTTGGGAAGTTTTGCCTCCCATGTTTCTCACCTCATCTGAATCTGGCCTAGGTGCTGATTTAATTCTGAAAGATATTGAATCCATCAATACGTTGTTTCACGTAGATTAGGGTATATTTACTTAGGAAACGCTAAAGAAAAGCTTAAATAATTTGTTATTATTCTTTTTGTATAAGAAAGTATCTGTCATATCTTGTATGTTATCAGTGTGTTATGTGGCTTTTAGGATGGCGCTTGACTAAGCTTGAATTGCAGTGTAAAATATTTGATTTTCCATATAGAATTTATACATTTGTGTTTACCTAATCATTTTTTTAAAAACAATCAATTATGAGAAAAAATTTACTTTTAATTTTATCAATGTTTGTAGGGTTTGGCTTATTCGCTCAAGGCTACGAACAAGACTTTGATGGATTCACTTCTGGAGATTATTTAGCTGAGGTGGATACAGATTGGACAACTTGGACAAATGCTCCAGGTACAGCAGAAGATGCTATGATATCTGATGCTTTTTCTGTAACTGCACCTAATTCAGTTGTTGTTATGGGTACTACAGATGCTGTTTATCCATTTGGTGATAAAACATCTGGTGCTTATGAAGTTAGTTTTGATATGTATGTACCTGCTGGAAAAGCTGGTTATTATAATTTGCAGCATGTTTTTGCTTCTGAGTGGGCTGTTGAGGTATACTTAAATGGAGATTTAAGTAGTCAGATTTCTGCAGGTGGTCAAGAATTAACTAATTTGACTTACGAAGCTAATACATGGTTCAATGTTTCATTTGATATTAACTTAAATGAAGATTTGGCAACTATGTATTGGGATGATGAAGAAATTATTACATGGCAGTGGAGCTTAGCTACTGATGGTACAGCTGGTGAAAACCAATTAGGTTGTGCTAATATGTATGCTGGTGTTCTTACAGGTTATACGGAAGATCCTGAGTATTATTTTGATAACTTCATGTTTAATGAAGCTGTTGAAGTAGTTTATGAATCAGGTTTTGACATGCATACTTCTGGTGATTATTTAGCTGTTGTTGATGAAGAATGGACAACTTGGACTAATGCACCTGGTACAGCGGAAGATGCTGTTATTTCTGATGCTCAATTTGAAACTGCTCCTAACTCTGTTATGGTAAGTGGAACTAATGATGCTGTTTTCCCTTTCGGTGATAAAACATCTGGTGTTTATGGTGTAAGTTATGATTTTTATGTACCTGCTGGTATGGCTGGTTATTATAACCTACAGCATGTATTTGCTTCTGAGTGGGCTGTTGAGGTTTTCTTGTATGCTGATGGTTCTTCAAAAATTACTGCTGGTGGTCAAGAATTAACTAATGTTACTTATGCTCAAGATACTTGGTTCAATGTATTCTTTTATATTGACTTAAATGAAGATGTTGCTGTAATGTCTTGGGATGATACAGATATTATTGAGTGGCAGTGGAGTCTTGCAACTGATGGTACAGCTGGTGAAAACCAATTAGGTTGTGCTAATATGTATGCCGGTGCTGAGAATGGTGAAACTCCAATGTATTATTTTGATAACTTTACTTTTATTTCTTTATCAAATGCATTAACACCTGCTACTGTAGAGGTTGATACTGATGAGATTATTGTTGAAATCGCTGATGGAACTGCTGTAACTGAAACTTTTAGCATAGCAAATGTTGGACAAGAAAATTTAGAGTATGATGTTTATCCTACTTACGATGTAGAAGCATCTGCAGGTTCTGCAATGCATAATGTTGGTTATTGTGCCGATGATGTTACTCAAAATATTGGTTCTGACGGAGCTGTATCTCGTAAAATTGCTGTTTTATTAGAGCCTTCTTTACAAGAGGATTATATTGGTACTACTTTGGAATCTATTGAGGTTTTTATGGCTGATCAAGCTTTAGATATGTTTGTGAAAGTTTGGGCTGCTGGTGAAACTACTGTTCCAGGTCCTGGTGAAGTTATTTATTCAGCTTCTTTCAATGCTGCTATTGGTGAGTGGAGTGAAGCAATGATTACTGATGAAATCGTATTAGATGGTAACCCAATTTATATTGGTGTAGAATATTTCCAACCTGCTGCTGTTTACGCAATGGGATGTGATGCTGGTCCAAAAACTCCGGGTGTAAACTGGTCTTCTACTGGTCCTGGATGGAGTGAATTCTCTTTAGATTATAACTGGGCTGTAAGAGCTAATACAGTTGGTGATCCTTTCCCAAATTGGATGGATGTTCCTGTTGATTTTGGTATGATTCCTGGTGGCGGAAGCGAAACTGTTGGTGTATTTATGAGCCCTGATGGCTTGCCAAATGGACAGTATACTGGTTCTTTAGTAGTTGCTGCTAATGATCCTGTTACTAATTATACAGAAATTGATGTTACTCTTGATATTATTACTGCGACTAATGATTTAAATGCAACAGATGCTGTTATGGTTTATCCTAACCCAACTAATGATGTTGTTTTTGTTAAAGCTGATGCTCAAATTGAGCAAGTTATTGTAAGTAATTATTTAGGTCAAGTAGTTGATGTTTATACAACTTTAGGAACTGAAGGTCAAATTAATGTTTCTCAGTTAGACAATGGTGTTTATTTCTTAGAAGTAACTACTGATCTTGCTAAGCATACAATTAAGGTGATTAAAAAATAGTATTGATTTATATCAATAGAAAAAAGGGATGCAATTCGCATCCCTTTTTTTGTTCTTAACCGATTTTAATATTGTGATAGAGAAATGATGCCTTATGGTTTGATGTTTAAGGGTTAATGACTTAGACTATTGTGAATAGTTTAAGGTCTATTTGGCTAAAGATTGTTAGTATGTGTTTATAGATTATGTTGTTAGGGTAATCCACTCACTTAGGTTTTGCTGTCCTTATTTAATAGAGCTTTAGGATGAATAATGAGAGGTGGTAATTTCGCAATGAGATAAGGGTTTCACAGAGAAATAATATCGGGTCAAGTTGAAATTCTGGGGGAATTGATTTTTACGCAAAAATATTTGTCA
>NZ_JABKCA010000021.1 GCF_013166655.1 Lentimicrobium sp. L6 | reverse complement strand
GGGATAAGAGCATGCTTCTCTTTTTCTTTTAAATCGTAAATGGGTTCATCAAGAGGAACGTTAATATGTACCGGCCCTTGAACTGGATTTTGACCCGCTTCTATGGTTTCAAAAACTAATCTTTGAAAGTCTTCTTCATCCTTTTTAGATTGAATATCTTCAGGCAGCTGCACAGATTTTCTAATGAAATTATGATACACGTTTTGCTGAACAATAGCTTGGCCATCGCCTTGATCTATTAGATATTCGGGTCGGTCTGCCGATAGAACAATTAGAGGAATCTGCTGATAATAAGCCTCAGCTATAGCTGGAGCATAATTGAGTAGGGCAGTGCCAGAGGTACAATTGAGCACCACGGGACAACGAGATTTTTGAGCCAAACCCAAAGCAAAAAAACCAGCGCTTCTTTCATCAATAATGCTATGGATATTAAATTCGGGATATTCCGGAAAGGTGAGCATCATGGGAGCGTTTCTACTGCCAGGAGAAATCACTATGTCTTTAATGCCCTCTTGAATAAATATCTGTACCAAAAGTTCCAGGCCGGGTTTATTAGAAATCATAGGCAAATTTCTGTTTTTTTACTTGATGATGCAAGGATTTTTTTGACAGGAAGTTTGAAGGTTGAATCTCGAAGCGATCGAAGAGTCAAAAGCCGAATTCCAAAATTCTATTCTTTCACAAATTTTATAATCTGTTCATTATCAATTTTAGAAAAATAAACACCTGGTTCAAGACTTTCTACATTTATTTGGATCTTTGAAGAAGAATGCCTGCTTTGTATTAATTCTCTGCCTGAAATATCAAAGATTTGAACAAGTTCGATATCTTGAGAGCAGCGCAAGTTAAGTAGTTCTGAGCAGGGGATAGGGAAGACCTCTATTTGATGGTGGCTGTTGTTGTATTCTGAAATGGCCAAAGGTTCTCCAATAGTCCAGTTACTTCCAAAGTGATTGTCTAAAGAATCAGCAATTAAACTGATATAATCATCAGCTTCTAATAGCACAGGCCAAGGCTGTTCTGGTAAAAATTTAATATGATCAATTATTATCCCATGTTGGTTTAAGAGAACTACCTTTTCTCCTTCGTTGGAGAGCTTTCCTGAAGTCCATTCAAATAGTTGTCCCGGAACATGGCTAAATAAGCTTTTATCCTTAGCTATTAGTATTTTTTCGTTGGCTTCTAATTGGGTTCCATTTGGAAAGGTAAACTCAATCCCAATAGATAACTGATAATTACTGATATCGATAGTAATATCTGAGGAGTTATGAATTCTGATAAATTCTTTATCTACATTCCAAGGGTGAAAATAATAAAGGTCGGAGATATGGACTTTCTTCTCCTTATTTAAAGCAGAATAAGGAGCGCCCAGATCTTCTCCATCTAGGCCAGCATTAATAGCTCCAGAACCAGAAAGTAATTGGAAATTATAGAAATCAGGGTTGCTAAATTGAGGATTCATCCACTGGTTACTAGCTCCTAACATGGCATCATTATCGTAAATATTTTGTTCGCTTAAAGCTATGGAAACATCATCCACTTTTATTGGGCTTTTGCTGGAATTGGAAAGAATAGAATTTTTGATATCTAAGAATCCCCCTCCCGCACCAATGTTTTTTTCAAAAACAGATGCTGCATGAACATTGGCATAGAAGGTATTATGATTAACGATTCCTTCTCCTAGATCTTTAATTCCAATTCCTAAGTTACAGTAAGTTATGGTATTGTTTAGCATTATTGCAGTTGAAGATTGTCCTATGGAAATCCCCTTATCTGTGATTTCATCGATATGACAATTTTCAATCAGGATGTCTTTACTATCTTCTCCCAAATCTATTCCATCGCTATTAGAACCGTAAAATTTTTCAATAGTTGAGTTTCTTATGATACCATTGGTAACCCCATCATAGTCAATGGCATCTGTATCAACTTGTTCGTTCCCAATAAAGTGACAGTTATCGATGATACAATCTCCATATTTAACATTGATTAAATCTCCTGTAACTTTTGAATGAAGTAGGCTATTGTTCAGACTAATATTGGATTGATGAGCATAAATTGGGCTATCAAAATTATCATCTAGGAGCAGATGATCCATAATGACCTCACTATTAAAAATGGAAATGGCCGCCTTATGGAAAACGGGATGGAGGCCTGTGGATGCGTCTCTTATTTCTAGGTGTGTCAAATGACTGGGACTACTGGCATTGTCAAACAATAGAATGTTCCAAGAGTCTGCACCATATTCTTGATTGGCTTTGAAAATTACGGGTTGTGATTCGCTTCCATTTACTTGTAGATCTCCTTGAACCCTCATGCCTGCGTTTTCTGGAAACCAGATTTCCACACCTGGATCAATGCTTAAAGATATATTTGGCATGATATTTAAATCCCCAGAAGCCAAATATGGAGAGCAGTCTATACTTAAAGAGGTATTCTCAGTAATTTCTAAAGGCAACAGGCAAGCATCGGTACTTTGGTAATTGGCGATAAAGCCAGAGTCAGATTCTAGGCTAATATCTAGAATTTCTTCTGTGGAAATAAAAGCATTGGAGATGCCACTAACCGTAAAAGACAAATCAAAGCTGATATCACCACTTTTGTGACTGATTTGATGGATTTCAACAGCAATCACATTTTGGCTTTCTAAGCTCATATCTTCAAATGTATATTCAATTAAATCATCTTCATCAGAGCCTAAAATGTTTTCCAGAGCTCTGGTTCTGTAATTAATATCGCCTTCGGGCATATTGTTTCTAATGATTTCCGTTCCATTGAGGTATACAATAATCCCATCGTCTCTTCTTAGTTTTATATGACCGGTGATGGATTCAGCAATTTCTTGATATTCAAATGATTTTCGGAAATAGCTGGTAATATATTTGTCATCTTCATCACCACCATAGGAAATTATTGTGTTTTCGTCTTCATCACCGTAACCTAATTCTGCTTGACCTATAGACCAAGACGAGTCATCAAAATCGCTTTCCTTCCAGGTGCTTCCTAAGTCTTCACCTAAATCGTGATATTTCCAATCGTCTTCCAAATTAATTAGGGAAGTATTAAATATGGCATTCCATCCTTGAAATTCAAATCCTGGATTTGTTTCTGCTTTAAGTTGAAAAGTCATATCCTGAAAATATGGGCCTTGCCAAGGTTGAGAAGGGATTGTGAAGTCGTCGATGTAAATATTTCCAGCATTATTAGGAATGCAGTTGGTTTGGAGCTGGTGAATAGGACCCATCCCAAAAAACTCTTGCAAGTCTTCCATGATAAACTCGTGCCTCTCTTGGGCAAATTCTTTAATAACTTCTACTTCTTCTTCCCAGAATTCTACACTTTCAATGCCATCCCCATAAACAGAAGTAGTTCCAGAATATTTATCCACATGATAAGGGATTTCTTGGTCTATAGTGGCTGCAAATTCATCAATAAGAGGCAATAAGCGTTGAGGATGGTAGGAGGTGAAAATATGGTCGTTAAATCTTTGTACAAAGAATTGAGCATATTCCTCATTTTGAAAGATGCTCTCGAACCAATATTGGGCAAAGTCATAATAATTGTCTTCCGAAGGAACTGCAAACTCAGTAATGGAGTAATTCGATTCAATAAATGCACGATCTAAATCAGCAAATATAAACTGCCATTTCCCTCCTTCTTTAGGTTTCCAATAATTAATATTATGTCCCCAGCTGTAATTGGCTGACCATATTTGAGTGATCCAATAATTGGTGAAATTTTCCAGATCTACTTTATTTGATAGGGATTGAAAATTACTTTCTATGCTAAGGTCATTATTAAATAATGTCTCCATTTCTAAGTATTGTTCATCACTGCCTTCCTCAATTTCTCCTTCATTTTTAATTAAATCATAGCTACCGGATTCCATATCATAGGTGGTTTCAATAAAACCATCATCAATTCTTGAACGAATATTATGGATTCCTAAATATTCTCCATTTATAAAAACTATACTAGGCCTAAAACCTTGGTGAGGAATATGGGTGTTTTCTTGGGCCATCTCCTGTGCTAATCCATCTCTAAATATCGTTTCGGACCAATCGCTACCACTTGCGCGTAGTATGATTTCATTATATGAATTCCTTTCTCTATCATCAAAAACAGGATAGTCTAAACTATTATTTCCATATTCTTTTCTAAAATAGATGCCCAGCATTTTCTGGGGCAGTTGCCAACTAAACTTCCCATTTACTTTAACGCCTGCTATTTCATTAAAGACAGAGCGGTTGTTATCATTGTTTTCAAAGAGTTCTATGTTTATCGGATATTCCCATTCAGGTTTGAAGTCTTGGACATAAATACCATTATCATCATCCCAAAAATATTCATCATCACAAACCAAAGACACTATGGGTAGTTCTCTATCCAGTAAGCTATCGTCGAAGAAGTAGGAATGGGTGATAATAGGCCCCGGAATGTGCTGCGATTGGAATACCCGAGCACGAAGAAAAGTAGTATGGCTAATGGGGATGGCTTGAGAATATAATGGGTCGTCGATAGCAGGAGTGGAGCCGTCAGTGGTATAATGGATTTCCCCGCTGATACTACTTAACTCTACCCATTGTTCGGTCTGGTAAAATCCACCCTTAATGGAGAACTTGGGCTCGTAATAGGTGATGCCAATAAATGGAGTGGAGGCATTATTTGAAGAAGCAGGACTAGGACTACTAAACCAATATAAAGAAGAAGCACCATCTATATGACGGCCATAACTGATATTTGTTTTTTGGGCTGGAAAAACAAGGCTGTCTACCATGTTTTGATTTTCGTCGAATAAGCCAATTTCTTCTCCATCGCTACTTAATTTAAATGAAGTATGAAGGCCTGTGTCTTGGCCATCTGCCCAAATTATCAAAAATCCGTGAGCGGGAATAGTAGTTCCTGATGGAAAAGACCATTTGCCGGGTTCATCTAGGTTATCTGTAAGTGAATAATTGGAAAGGTTCACTTCGCCAGATGAGTTGTTATAGATTTCTACCCAATCGGAACTTTCGTCAAAGTCAGGGTCATAAATAATAGAAGAATTCGCCGCCATTAATTCATTAATGGTAAGTTGGGCTTTGATAGGTTGGTAAATGAAAATAACTAGTAGGATTAAAATAATTTTAAGTATTCTCATAGCTGGCAAATATATGAAATAATCTTTTTAGGCTTGTAATGTAACATGTCAGTAAGAAATTCTATTGAATTGCTTTGAACAGCTACTCATTAGCCCAGGGCAAACTCATACTTTCAGTTTTAATTAAAAAATCAACGATTAAATTAAAAAAAGAAAAAGCTGTCCACTAATTCCACAAGTTTTCACGGATTATTTCTACAAAGAGAGTATAGCAAAGCTGAACTTTGTTTGCAATCTGTGTTAATTTGCGGAAATCTGTGGACAAATTAAAAGTATGCGTTTGCCCTGCTAATTAGCCTGCCTTATGCACTTTGATTAAACCCATCGATTAATTTAAAAGCTTTTTCTTTATCTGATTCTAAGTTTTTTAACTTTTAATGTGGCAAAGCCGCCGGAAGAAACTTGCCAAGGAGCAATCGTTCCCATCAATTGATCTTTTAAATTAGCGATAATTCCATTATCGATAAAAATCTGGTTTACCAGTTCTGCCTCCATTGGTTTTCCTTCAAATACTGTAATTAATTTTGAGTCCATATATTTCTTGTTTTTTCTATAGATAGTTTCTTTAGTAGTTGCTTGAACTCTGGATCAGGGAGGTGTTGTCCGATAATGATTAATTTTTTTCAGCTTGATTCCATTTGTTGAGAAGATCTAGTTTTTTCTCTTTTGATAATGCTGAATCTATCTTTGATTTCTTAAATGGGATAAGAGCATGCTTCTCTTTTTCTTTTAAATCGTAAATGAGTTAATCAGGAGGAACGTTAATATGTACAGGCCCTTGAACTGGGTTTTGACCCGCTTCATGGTTTCAAAAACTAATCTTTGATAGTTTTTTTCATCCTTTTTAGATTGAATATCTTCAGGTAGTTGTACAGATTTTCTAATGAAATTTTGATAAACGTTTTGCTGAACAATAGCTTGGCCATCTCCTTGATCTATTAGATATTCGGGTCGGTCTGCCCATAGAACAATTTATTCGATTTTATATGTTCCACCAATTCAAAATCTTGACCATTTCTATATTTTATTTTAACCAAGCCTAAGCCTCGATGCATATAGGTTTCAGCTACTGTTTCTTGCATTGGATATGTGGTGTATTTATATACATCTTTTATATATTGACCATTTATAGACAATGAATCTAGATGAATTGCTTCTTCTAAATTAAATATTCTATCTGTATTACTTCCCGTTCCTAAGAAGTAATAACAAACTGAACCAAAAAAGATATTAAAATCAAATCCATTCATGGTTTTAACCATCTCGAAAGTGAATTCATTCTCTTCATCAGGAAATTCACCGCGCGTACGAACATTAAACATATAAAAACATGAACTTTCGCAATAGGGAGAAGAATCGTCTGAGATTGTACTTTTTCCATTCTTAGCATAACTTATATTATAAGTGGTAGTAGAAGAAGAATTCACTTCAACCATATTAATCTTATCACCTTCAGAATAGGGAAGCCACTGTATATCTCTATCGGCAAATGGATTGGGGCACTCGGCTTTTTCACATGGATCACAAGAGAACAAGACGAACAATGATATAAAATAAAGGTAGTTAAAGTATTTCATGAATGAGGCAATTTTTATTTGGGATTTAAACCGTAAATATATTGAAAATAGTTTTTCTTTTACGTCAGGGGTAGATTTTTTAGAATAAAAAAAGAGGATATCAAATTAATGACATCCTCCAAAATATTTTTAAAAGCTTAAGGCTTAAATATGAATCACTTCACCATAAGCATCCGCAACCGCTTCCATAATAGCTTCTGACATAGTAGGATGGGGGTGAACTGCTTCAATGATTTCACGTCCTGTAGTTTCTAGTTTACGAGCTACTACAGCTTCCGCAATCATCTCAGTAACGTGATCACCAATCATGTGACAACCTAACCACAACTAATATAAAATCAGGTGTTTAGTAAATGTTTGAATTTCTAAGTGCAAACAATTTGACAAACAAAAGAACTTTTAACCGCTTGGTTATTAAAGAATAAAGATACAAAATATCCTTCACTTTACCAAAGATATATCTATGTAATTGTAGTAGGAGTAAGGGTTTGTTAACTAATGTTTAAGCCCTTTTTTAAGTGTTTTGATAACAGTATATGGAAAGATATAATCATGCTTTACGACGGGGGTATTCGAAGGAAATACCCAATGGGGGGCGTTGTTATTGGGTGGCTAAGCCTATGATTCTCATATAAAAAAATTGAAAATATTTTGAAAAAATGTCATTATATATATAAGAATGGTTATTGGTTTATGTTGATAAAGGCCGCTATAGGGGGAATGAGTGGCTGTCTATTACATTTATCATTAGTTTTAGAAGCTTGAATATTTATTTATCCTAAAAAGAAAACCTTTTTATAAGAAAAGTATAAAATCTATAGACGTTATGTGAAGGATTATTATTATTTTAGCAATAATGTTTATCGAATTTAGTTATCTGAACTATTAGTAAAATAAAGAAAATGGAGAACGATGTAATAAAAGCTTTGCTTGATAATTTTGAAAATCGATTGAATAATAAATTTAACACAACGATTCTGAGAAAAATGTTTCTTCACAAAAGTAATGCAATGTATAGTACAATATATCCAATAGATAACAAAAATTTAACCGAGAAAGAAAATAATGTTTTTGGACCAAATTATCCCAAATTGAGAAGCTTTAATGATTCTGAAGTTGAATATATTTGCATTTTATTTATTCCTATTAATGGAGAGGAGTTAATAATCGATAGAGATCTTTCTTATTATAATGACTCCGTATCTGATGTGTATGATTATTGTAATAATGAACTTAGTATAAATGTATATGATGGTGGTAATATTAAAATGAGTTATAAGCTTGATTTTTCTATCGATAAAGATACATATTACAACTCTAAGGATACTATACTAAAACCTAACCTTTACGATATTTACGAAAGAGTTTTATACAAAAGACTTTTGTTTTACGTGTAGTAATTTCCCTTAAAAACCTATAATATTGCTAAAATAAGATGCTCTAATCATTAATTATTAGTTGTATTTAATTGTTGCTATTGCTGGTGCAACGATATTACCAAAACGCAAACTTTCTTTTCTAGCGGCTTTTTCTAAACCATAGTTTAATTTCTCAATTCTTAAATGACTTTTAATATTTTGTATTGATATTCATTAAGAACATTTTAAAAGCCGATATAGATGAAAAATTAACAATGTTTTTTTGGTTACTTTTGACATTTATCTTACAAATAAATATTTTGTAACTGAATCTTAATCAATGAAGACAGAAAGTTTTTACCCCTCCTAGACAAACAGTTCTGTTAAGCAGGTGAGGTAAAAATTTCATCATTCATCAGATGTTCTGCATTTCTCTTCAAATATGTCTTGTATTGTACAATTCCAAATTTGTTTCTGTTATGCATAACAATTTCTTTCTTCCTGTCATGAATAACTTCTCTTATTTGTCTTTCCCCTCTGCCATTAAGCTTCTCCTTAATTGTTTCATAGCTTACGAATACACCATCATTAATTAAGGAATCAACAGACTCATTGATATCATCATATTTTGTTATGCTCTTATATTTGTTTTCAACATTGAAACATATCTCTCTATTTGTTGGACCATATAAACCAGTGTACCAGTAATTGTCGTTTGCAAAGCTTAGTCTTCTGTAATAATCTGCTGTTATATCAACTGTATATTCAATTTCATCAAAGGTACTAACCCATTGACTATCCACTTTTTTTTGGTGTTTCTCCATTTCAATTTTAATCTGTTCATTTACAATATCCAATTCGTCTCCTAACCATTGGGTATCATTTAAGGCTTGTTCTACAAGTGAGGTTCGAACTATATCGGGTCTGCCTATTGATGCTTCTGAGTACTTATTAATCCTTGAAACAGCCAGATGAAAAACCTTGTATAAAATCTCCCAATTTCTCAATTTGGGATTGAGTAATATAAATCTTACCAGATGACCTCTTAAAAGTCCTAAAGCATTCTTTTCGTTAAATCTACGCAAATCAAATTGCAGCTGAAATGTTTTGTATGGATGCTTTAATCTATATATTATGTATTCTATATTGCTATCAATATTGCCTTTATACTTTCTAAAAACAGACTGATAAAAGCTTGTTTGGGTTTCAGATTCTAGGTTGTTTATTTCATCTTGTAAATTCATCTCATATTTAATATTTGATGACTTAGTGTTTAAGTCTATTCTAACATTATAAATCCAATTTAAACCTTTATATGTTTCTTCATCTATTATCCCCTCAAATTCATAATTACTAGAGTATTGATTTGATTTGTTGACTTCTTGCAAAAACTCTTCTCTAATTTCTTCATTGTGTACCATATATTTTAGTTTTTAATCAAAGGGAGGTAAAATACACTCCCTAAATCTTTAGAATTCAAAATAATGAACTCTAGTGTACTCAGAAACTTGAATATTATTGAAACTTTTAGAATGGTGCTTTGAAGTGCTTTTAAAGAAGCCGATATAGCAGAAAATCTATAGTCTCTTGATGATATCCAAGTTATACTATCCTGACTTTCTTTTTGCTTTGCTGTAATCTCTTTATTCTCTCTTAATTCTTCTTTATTTATTTTACTTTGGAAGGATAGTTGAACTACACTGTTATGGCAATATACGACATAAAAGGAGGTTTGTCAAGTGTTTTTTTGAATTATTTTTCAAAACAGACTGTATTTTTATGTAAAACATACTCAAGATTAAACCAATTAACTTCTTTATATCGGCTTTTCTGAATTAAAATATAAGCAAGCTAATTGCATTAAAATATTTTACAATCTATTAATTTCATGATTTCAAAGAACTGTTTTTAAAGGTCTTTCATGCTGTTTTAAAACGTGTTTATTTGGTGTAAAAAAGAGCCTCTAGGGTGCTTAAAAAGCCTGCTATGGGCTATATAAGTTTCTTCATGTTTGCTTCCATTTGTTTATCTGTAAAGTTGCCTAAATAGTGTTGCGTAGTTGCTATGTTCGCATGGCCAAGACTAGAACTAATGAAAGCAATGCTAATGCCTTTATTCATTAATGTTGTTGCATAGGTATGTCGTGCATGGTATGTCATTACTCTTTGTATTCCAATGTCATTACAAGCTTTTTTAAGCCTTCTATTTACATTTAATACAGTATTGTTTACAGTTTTAAATAAATAATCAGAATCTTCATTGGAGAGTACAGGAAATAGATAAGCTGAACTTTCTGAATTATACTTCCTTATGATATTTCGAGCTTCGTCTAAGATAAAAACTCTAATAAGTTTTGGCGATTTGTGTTTAGTCTTTTCTCTAATAAATTCAATATAATCACCATTGATATTAGATTCTTTTAGTAACAGAATATCTTTAATATTAATACCTGCACAGTAAAAACTAAACCTGAATAAGTCAATATATAATTGATGCTTTTGATTCTGAAAATTATACTCAAGGAGTTTTTTTAAGTCTTGCATGGGTATTGCTCGCTTATTATCCCTTGATTTGGGTAATTGGAATCCAATAAATGGGTTTGTGTCTATTAATTCATTATTTGCATTGATAACAGCTTTGAAAGTAATTAGATAAATTCTTGCAGTCGTAGAACTTAGTCCAGTACCTAATAGATAGTTTTTAAAACCTCCAAGGAGTTTTTTATCAATTTTATTTATTTCAATATCAACAATAAAATCTTTAATGTGCTTTAGTGTAGATTTGTAATTATTAGCACTAACTTTTCTATGTTCTGCTTCTAATCTAGCAATATAACTATTGAATAGATGTACTAAGCTCTTATTGACCTTCTGGATTGGTATGCCTTGAAAAAGGCTTTTAAACTCTTTAAAGGAATACTCTGGTAATTCTTCAATTATCTTCTGAGCTTTGTTTTCAGCATTAATAACTTTTGCTCTTAGTTTCTTTATGTCCTCTGGTAACTTTTTGCCCTTGATTAACTTATTAAAATCCTTATCGCTTAAATGAATACCTAAAGCAATATAATTTGATTTTCTAAGGTTTGTAACTCTTAGCTTTACAGGATGGGTTTGGTCTTTCGTATTCTTTTTTCTAAGTACAATTTTTAAACTTACACTCATAATTAGGTATTATAAGCGGATAGCTTTCGATTGAAAAATAAATGCACAAAAAAAGAGCAAACATTTTCGCAAACATTCACTCTCTGATTAATCTTTTTATATCGGCTATCTATATATGAATCACTTCACCATAAGCATCCGCAACCGCTTCCATAATAGCTTCTGACATAGTAGGATGGGGGTGAACTGCTTCAATGATTTCACGTCCTGTAGTTTCTAGTTTACGAGCTACTACAGCTTCCGCAATCATCTCAGTAACGTGATCACCAATCATGTGGCAACCTAACCACTCACCATATTTGGCATCGAAGATTACTTTTACAAAACCGTCTTTATGTCCAGCAGCACTGGCTTTTCCACTAGCAGAGAATGGGAATTTACCCACTTTGATTTCGTGTCCGGCTTCTTTGGCTTGTGCTTCTGTTAAACCAACACTGGCGATTTCTGGCTGAGTATAGGTACAACCTGGATTATTTCCATAATCTAATGGTGTGGGATGATGACCTGCGATTTTTTCAACGCAGATGATTCCTTCGTGACTTGCAGTATGAGCCAAAGCAGGACCAGGAACGATATCGCCAATGGCATAATATCCTTCTACATTGGTCTTGTAAAACTCGTCAACCAATACTTTACCGCGATCTACATCAATTCCAACCTCCTCTAATCCGATTCCTTCAATATTGGTTTGAATTCCAACAGCAGAAAGAACGATATCAGCTTCAACAGTTTCTTCACCTTTTTTGGTCTTAATTAAAACCTGGCATTTGTCACCAGTAGTATCTACGCTTAAAACTTCACTTTTCACCATCACTTTAATACCGGCTTTTTTGAAGCTTCTGCCCAATTGCTTACTCACGTCTATATCTTCCACTGGAACGATATTGTCCATAAACTCAACTAAAGTAACCTTGGTACCTATGCTATTATAAAAATGAGCAAATTCAGAACCAATGGCTCCAGAACCCACAACAACCATAGATTCTGGTTTTTTGTCTAAAGTCATGGCTTTTCTATAACCGATAATCTTATTTCCATCTTGAGGAAGGTTTGGTAATTCGCGTGAACGAGCACCAGTGGCAATGATGATGTTTTCGGCACTGTATTCAGTGACTTTTCCATCCGCATCGGTTACTTCTATTTTTTTACCTGGTTTTAGTTTTCCAAAACCAGAAATTAAATCTACTTTATTCTTTTTGAAAAGAAATTGAATTCCCTTACTCATGCCTTCAGCAACGCCACGGCTTCTTTTTACTATGGCATCAAAATCAGCTTCAATCTCACCTGAAACCTTTACGCCATAATCACCAGCATGCTTGGCATAATTATAAACCTCAGCACTTTTTAATAAGGCTTTAGTTGGAATACATCCCCAGTTGAGGCATATTCCACCTAATTCGGCTTTTTCAATAACAGCTACTTTTTTTCCTAATTGAGTAGCTCTGATGGCAGCAACGTATCCGCCAGGACCACTACCTAAAACTATAATATCGTAATTCATAATAATTCTAAATTAGCATTTTTGCAAAAGTACCAATTTTTATTGGAAGGCTTTATTTTTTAAGGAATATTTGGAGTTTTTTAAACAATTGGATGGTGAGTTGATTTAATTCCTGATTTTTAGAGGTAAATAATAAAGCCCTATGGATTATCCCAAGCTAAGTTTGCAAAATATTATATTTACGAAAAACAAAGGATGGACGAATTGAGGATTAGTCTTCTCTAAGAAAATAAGCAGAGCAAGCCCATCAGATAAACCAAGGTTGCATATATAGAAAAACAACAAAATTTGATCTTAAAACTCAAGCATAAAGGTAAATACGGGTAGCTAAAAGTTAATAAAAGTAAGAGCTTGATTTCGTGTTCTTTGAGTTGACTTTTAAGCCCTTAGTGGTAAAACTAGGGCATGTTTGCTTAGAAAAGTTTGAAAATTCCATGAAATTCATTTTTAGGTTCACGTAAGAGGAATAGATACTAATTGCTAAATACAAATTTTTAAAGATCAGTATTTCAGTTGGTTGGAATTAAAAAAAAGCTTGAATGTGTGTGCCCAAAGAAGTTAAGGGTTTCAATGCTCGAAAGCTAATTCTTTATTTATCTTTGAATATGGAAAAGAAAATAACCATTGGAACGGTATGTTTCCTAATTGATCAAGTAAAAGATAGCATATTGCTTTTGGAGCGTTCTAGAGAGCCCATGAAATCTATGTATACTGGAGTTGGTGGGAAGACTCATTTTGAGGAGGATATCAAAGAATCATGCATCAGAGAAATTAAAGAAGAAACAGGATATCGAGCAAATAACTTGCAGCTCAAAGGAGTAGTTAAAACCTTACTTCAAGGCAAAAATTCCTCTTGGATTTTATTCGTTTATACTTGTAGTGATTTTAATGGACAGGAGATTTCTTGTGACGAAGGTGAATTGCATTGGGTAAAGACTTCTGATGTTTATAAAATCAATCTTATAGGCTTTATTAGAGAAATATTGCCAGAGGTGCTATCGGAGGATGGTTTTATTGAAACCACATTAATTCATAATGAAAATGGTGAGATATTAGATAATAATTAATTTTGTCAGTTTTAAGATACTCAATTATTATATTAAAAACCTTTGAATGAAAAGTATATTAATCTCACTATTATTTACATTGTCTATTGCATCACTGTATAGTCAATCAGCTAACCTCACCATTATAGTAAACGGCATTCAAAATGCAAAAGGAACCATGAACTTTGCTGTTTATGATAACGCAGAGAATTATGATAAGAGTAAAGATTATTTTATTGGAGAAAGTATACCTGTGGAATCTATGAAGTTTGAGTTTGTTTTCTACGATCTGCCTTATGGTAAATATGCCATATCATTATTTCATGACGAAGATGAAGACGGAGATTTGGACACCAATTGGATTGGAATGCCCAAAGAATTATTTGGATTTTCTAATAATGCCAAAGCTAAAATGGGTCCTCCAGATTTTGAAGATGCTTGTTTTGAAATTAATGGAGACATGGAGTTAGTAATTAATCTTGTGGACTTGTTTTAATTTGATTTTTTTTAAATAAAAATGGGATGAAAAGAAGCTGAAATATTTGTAATTTAATTTACCTTAGTGGCATTAATTTTTATCCTTAAATCAACATGAAGAGCAAAAAACTATCCACGGTATACGACGCCCAGAAATTTAAAGAATTTGGTCACGAATTAGTAGATCTCTTAAGTGAACATTTAGAGGAGGCTAATAAAGAAGAAACACTAGTACAGCATTGGAAATCTCCAGCCGAAAGATTAGAGTTTTGGCAGCAATATGAGATGGACAAGAATTCACCAAAGGCATTCTTTCAGGATATTTTAGAGGGTTCGGTAAATATTCACCATGCCAATTATATGGGGCATCAGGTATCGCCACCTGCACCTTTAGGAGCCTTGGCTAGTTTTACGAGTTCCTTGCTCAATAATGGAATGGCCATTTATGAAATGGGAGCCGCTGGTACCGCCATAGAAAAAGTAGTGATAGATGATTTAAATCAAAGAATAGGCTATGATGACAATTCCGATGGATATATTACTCATGGCGGAACATTAGCTAATCTTACTGCTTTACTTTCAGCTAGAAAAGCCATGGTTGAAAAAGATGTTTGGGAAGAAGGAAGCTCAGAAAAATTAGGAATTATGGTTTCTTCTGAAGCCCATTATTGTGTGGATAGAGCTGTGAGAATCATGGGTATGGGTGCTGCTGGAATGATAAAGATTCCTGTGGATAAGAATTATGCCATGAAAACAGAATTGTTGGAGGAGCATTACCAGAAAGCCAAGTCAGATGGCATAAGGGTGATGGCAGTAGTGGGAAGCGCTCCTTCTACTTCCACAGGTATGTATGACGATTTGGAAGCTATCGCCGACTTTTGTGAAGCCAAGAAGCTTTGGTTTCATGTGGATGGAGCCCATGGAGGAGCAGCTATATTCTCAAAAAAATATAAGCATTATCTAAAAGGAATCCACCGTGCTGATTCGGTGGTGATAGATGGGCATAAAATGCTGATGACGCCTACTATTATGACTTTTCTTTTATTTAAAAATAAAAACCATTCCTATGCTACTTTTAGTCAGAAGGCAGTGTATTTATTAAGTAAGAAAGAAGAAGAACAATGGTATAATATAGCCATTAAATCCTTTGAATGCACCAAAAGGATGATGAGCATTCAGTTTTATATTTTGTTCAAATTCTATGGTGAAGAAATATTCGATGAATATGTGACCACCTTATACGATTTGGGTAAAGAATTAGCTGGTATAATATCAACACGATTAAATTTTGAATTGGCAATCGAACCAGATACCAATATCGTTTGTTTCCGCTATCATCCTCAAGGGAAATCTAAAGAGGAGCTTAATAGTATAAACGCACAACTTCGTCAGCAATTATTGGAGCAGGGGAAGTTTTATATTGTACAGACTAGTTTGAAAGGTGAGGTTTTTATGAGAACTACCATCATGAATCCTAAAACGACTACGAAGAATTTTGAATTATTATTGGATGAAATTGAAGCCTTGGCCGGTTGAGAAATATTAGCTTTTATTTCAATGAGAACCCGTTTTTTAGATTAAAATTTAACTATATCTTTGAATGATTAATAAAAAGATGCATTTATTTCATGATTAAAGTCAATCATCTAGAGCTCAGTTTTGCTGAGAAACTAATATTTAAGGATTTATCCTTTTCCATTGAACCAGGAGAAAAAGTTTGTATTAGTGGAGCTTCAGGAAAAGGAAAATCCACCATTTTGAAGATGCTGATGGCTTATGTGATTCCCAATCTAGGAACAATAGAAATCAATAAGCTTCAAATAAATCCAGAAAATATTAAGGTTATTCGTAATCAGATGATATGGATTCCTCAAAACATTAATTTGCCGGTAAATAATGGCTTAGAACTAATGGATTTGATGGAATGGTCAGGACAAAAAAATAAGGTAGAGGAATTACTATTAGAATTAGGCCTAGCAGTATCAATACTGAGCTCAGACTTTTCTAAAATCAGTGGTGGACAAAAGCAAAGAATCATCATAGCCATATGTTTAAGTATGGATAAAGACATCATTTTAATGGATGAACCCACAGCATCTCTTGATGAGGATTCTATAGACCAACTCATATCTTGTTTATCCAAATTTGAGAATAAAACTATGGTGTCTGCTTCTCACCACTCAAAGTGGATAAATAGTTGGGATAAAAATATAGCCTTATGAATTCAGCCACAGATATTAGTATTTGGGAATTAGCCAGCGGTTTATTACTATTTATCATCCCCATCACTTTATTCTATATCTATAAAATTTGGATTATCAAAGATGTCCTTATTGGTCTTATTCGAATGCTTATTCAACTTTCTTTGGTGGCTTTATACCTAGAATGGATATTCGAACTCAATAATGCATGGTTAAATAGCCTTTGGGTGATGGTCATGATTATGGTCGGAATCTTCACCACCATCAGGAGAGTCGCCTTAAATTGGAGGATGTTTTTATTACCACTTCTGCTGGCCAGTTTAACCTCAGTATTCATTGTTGACTTATTCTTTTTAGGTTGGGTATTAAAACTCGATTATTTTTTCGAAGCCAGATATTTTATTCCTATTACAGGTATGGTCTTAGGTAATGCATTGAATCATAATATAGTGGGATTAACTACTTATTTTAAAGGTTTAACTGATAAATCTGACTTGTATATGTTTTTACTATCCAATACAGGGAGTAAGAAATTGGCATTAAGACCATTTATAAATGATGCTATTAAACAAGGATTGAATCCAATGATAGCGACCATGTCTGTTATTGGACTCATATCTTTACCAGGTATGATGACTGGGCAGATTCTTGGAGGAAGTTCACCAGTGACAGCTATTAAATACCAGATCATGATTATGATCGCTATTTTTGTGGGTTGTACCATCAATTTGTTTTTGAGCATCCTTTTCTCTAATCGGTTTATTTTTGATGCTTATTCTAATTTGAAAGCCAATATCTTAAAGAAAATGTAAATTATTACTTGTTATAATTTCTCAAATAGTAGTAATTCCTAATGATTTTAATTATATTTGATAAAGAGCTATTCTGTTTTTAATGAAATGATTTATAGTCTCGTTTCTTCTTATTAATGCCCTTTTAGCGCTCTCATTAAAACAATAATATGGATATCGTCAATATATATCAGGTGGCTGTTTTAGCTGTACAAGGGCTATTGGTCTCAACATTGATTCTTTTTTTATTTAGGATGCGTTCCGTTTTAGGTATCGGTTTTCTATATGCTGCTATTGGAATGTTTCAATTTTTGCAGGTATATTTAGCTAGTACAGTACAAATTAATATTACTGATAGTATCATTGTTTCTCCGGGCTCCACTGTATTATTTATGGTGAGCCTTTTTGCCATTCTCTTGATTTATATTAAAGAAGACGCTGCAGAAACCCGTAAAATTATTTATGCGCTTTTGGCTACGAATATTGCTATGGTTATTCTGTTGCAGTCTTTTAAGTGGAGTGTAGATAGTGAAAGTGGTGAACAATTATTCAAAGTGAGTACACAGCTATTCGATACCAATATTTTAGTTTTATTAGTTGGAACCGTGACCCTATTTGTGGATTCTATTTTATTAATCATTTTATATGAATTCATATCTAAAAGAGTAAAATGGATTTTTTTTAAAGTTCTTCTCACGACTTTAATAGTTGCATCTTTTGATACTATTTGTTTTTCTTTATTAGCATTTGGGAGTTCGGAATATTTAAGCAGCATCATTTATTCAAACTTGATATCCAAGAGTGTGGCAACTTTATTCTATAGCATTATATTTTCTGTGTATTTATTCTATATAGAAAGAGGAGTTGATGATAATCCTGATTATAAATTTAATGATATCTTTCATACATTAAGCTATAGGCAGAAGTTTGAAATTGAAAAAACACAAAAAGATAATATCAAAAAGAATGCAGAACAAGCTATAAGGATGAGTAAGGTGAGATATGAGACTTTAGCTAGAATTTCGCCTGTTGGAATATTCTTAAGTGATATCGAAGGTAAAACGGTATACGTTAATCCCAAATGGTGTTCAATATCTGGTATACTTGAAGAAGATGCATTGGGGGATGGTTGGTTGAAAACAGTACATCCTGCAGATATTGGAATGATTAATGACAATTGGAACGCTGCTCAGGATTTAAATGTGAATTCACATATTGAATACCGATTTATTCATGAGGATGGTTCTGTAGTTTGGGTATTAGGACAGGCGGTACCTGAGTTAGATGCAGATAATAATAAGATTGGTTATATAGGAACCATAACGAATATCACAAAACTTAAACAATATGAAAAGGAGCAAATTCTACTCAAAGAAAAAGCCCAAGAAAGTGATCGTTTGAAGTCCGCATTCTTAGCCAATATGAGTCATGAAATAAGAACTCCCATGAATGGAATTTTAGGCTTTTCCGAATTGTTGAAAGAACCAGATCTAGAAGAGCTTGAGCGTAAAGAGTATATCAGTGTTATTGAAAGAAGTGGTATGAGAATGCTCAATATTATTAATTATATTGTGGACATCTCGAAAATAGAATCTGGCCTGATGAAGGTATATCTAGAAGAGGTAAATATTAACGAAATTGTTCAATTTATTTATGATTTCTTCAAACCAGAAACGGAACGAAAGAATGTTGCTTTAGAACTTTATAAACCTTTACATGACAGTGAGGTCATAATTCCTACGGATAAAGAGAAAGTAATCGGTATTCTAACAAACTTAGTTAAAAATGCTATTAAACATACTCAAGAAGGAAGTATAGAATTTGGCTATGTCAGGAAAGAAATAGGGGAGTCGAGCTTTATGGAGTTTTTTGTAAAAGATACCGGTAGTGGAGTTCCAGATGATAAGCGTGAAGCTATTTTCGATCGTTTTATTCAGGCCGAAATGGAGAATAATAGAACTATAGAAGGCACAGGATTAGGCTTACCCATTTCTAAAGCTTATGTTGAAATGTTAGGAGGAAAAATATGGCTCGATGATATACAAACAGATAAAACAGTATTCTATTTCACCTTGCCTTTTCAAATCTAATATTCTTAACTTATTCGGGAGGAAGCATAGCGCGCACTGTTTCTTTTAATTCACGGTAATTGGTTTTTCCACTTCCTAGCATAGGAATTTCTTCCACCTTTTCTATATTTCTAATGCGAGCTATAGAAGCAACACCACGACTTCTCAAATACTTGTTTACCTCAGTTAACTTTAGATCTTTCACTGAAAATAAAGTGACCACAGGGTCTTTTGCTCTGTCGCATCCTTCTACAGCAATAACATGAGCGCCTTCTTCTCCATATTCCTCCTCTAAAATTTTCTCAATAAATGGCATGCTGATCATCTCACCACCAATTTTGATAAATCGTTTCAATCGTCCGGTAATAAATACAAATCCATCCTCATCAATATGTCCTAAATCACCAGTTTTATAGTATTTCTTACCCTCAATTTCCACAAATGGACTTTCAATTTTACTATCCATATATCCGCCAAAAATACTTGGGCCATTGACTACTATCATTCCTTCTTTTCCAACTTCTATTGGTTGTTCTGTCTCTAAATCCATAATATGGGCATCTAACCCCACAATGAATTTCCCAACGCTATTGAGCTTCTGTGCGTCTTTAGGGTTTAAACATACTATAGGGCCACATTCCGTAACTCCATAACCTTCTATAATCAATGATTTACCTTCGGTGAGTCTTTCGAAATTGGCTTTTACATCTTTATGTAAACTTTCGGCACCAGAAATGACCAGTTCTACAGATGCTAAGTCTTCTTTTGAAGAACGTGACATGATCATCTTTAACAGCGTAGGAGTCACCATAATATTATTGGCATGAGTATGTTTTAAAACCTCAATTACTTCTTTAATATTGGTCGGGTTTGGGGTATAGGCTGCTTTTACTCCTGTTATCAATGGAAGTACTGATAATACCGTAAATCCAAAGCTATGAAAAGGAGGGAGGAAGCTCAAGAAAATACCATTTACTCTAATATCGAATAATTGTAGGGCTCCCCATAAATCAGTTATCACATTCTCATGGGAAAGTTGAACTGCTTTAGGCAAAGTCTCACTACCAGAAGTAAATAATACAACCGCAATTTTATCAATTTTCGTATTGATCATCAGCTTTGGAAGTTTGGCCATTAAAGCCCCTTTTAATTTCATTCCCAAACTGATATTACTTACTTCTTTATCCAACAACATTAATTTACTGGTGATGTCTGCTGGAAGTTGATCTTTAATTTTATCATTAAAGGCAGTTGCTGTAACAATAACTTCTAATTCCGTAAGCTGAGCACAATAACTTAATACTTTGTGTCCAACGGTCCAATTCAACATTACTGGGACTTTTCCTGCCATATATGAGGCTATGGTAAGTAATGTAGTAGACTGAAGAGCAGGTAAAAGAATCCCCACGTACTTTCCTTTAATCCTCGCTTTGAGTAATTGGGATACCACAGCAGCTTTTAAAAAGAATTCTTTTCTAGTACTAGTTCCTGAATTAGCATCCCAAGCGAAATATTCATTTGGGTTTTTACTGAATTCAGTAATAAAGTTCTCGAGAATGTTTTTGGAAGTATCAGGCATGACATTATAATCAGCCGTATTAGCAATGTGGAGTAATGATTCCTTCATGTAATTAGTTTTGTGAAGCGCCAAAAGTAGGGAAAAAATTGGAATTAGGGCTTTCTCTGTTTAGAAATTGATAATGACATATTCGAAAATCCAATATTCTGACTAAGAAAATGTTACTTATACTATAATAATCTCTTATTTGCCTTCAATATAATCTATTAACTCAGCTTTTACTTGTCCAACCTTTATTGGGGCTTCAACCTTAACGGGAATATTCCTACCATCATCGCTTACCCAAATTTTAATGGTTTGATTGCTTTTGAAGATGGTTCCCTCAATCACTTTTGTACTGATTCTATAACAATTAAAACTCAATTGCTCATTCAACTCAATAAACTCTTTGCCTTCATATCTAATGGGGATGGTATACAGTTGGCCATCAATAATTATTTTAAACTCATAGCCTTCACCCATCATGGCATTTTCGAAATTGAGTAGACGAGCATAATAGCAAGCCGTTTGCAAATCGAAGACATCCGCTTGCCAGTCCATTGTTTTTTCTCTAGACTCTTGCTCGGTATTACTCAATTCCATTATGATTTTACCCTCCTCAGCTTGGAAATAGGTTTCATTAAATACAGAATAAGAACCTTCACTGGTATTTCTTTTATAATAGATAGGCTGAAAGTTTTCTTTCAGAACGTTACTTTGGAAAGTATCTCTAATTTTATAAATCCAATCGTATTTGGGGAGACTATTACCATAGCTTTTAAAATGGAAAATATCTTCTTTATTATTTTTTGAAGCTAATACTTCAAATTTTACTTCTCCACCTTGTATCTCTAGAAAGCCTAACTCATAAATAGCTATATAAGTTCCTATTTCACCCTCAGCATAAGGATATTCTTCTAACAAAGTTATCTGTGAGAAAATAGGATTTAAAAGAAGACAGAAAATAAAAATCAGGATTTGCTTCATTATAGAATTATTGCGGCAAATATATGTAAAATGGTGATGGTTATTTCGTGTTATGCCTTGCGAATTAGCTAAAATGTTAAACAAAAAATAATGATTGCATAATTCACTAAAACGATTTAGTTTTGTCAAGGTGAAAAAGAAAAAAATAACATTATCTGTGATTGCTGAGGAACTAAAGGTTTCTAAAACTCTGGTATCCTTGGTTTTGAATGGTAAAGGAGATGCCTCTGCTATCAATAAAGCCACCCAAGAGAAGGTAATTAGCAAAGCACGAGAATTGAATTATAAACCCAATCAAGTGGCTCGTGGGCTTCGGATGGGAACAACAAAAACCATAGGACTTCTTGTTGCGGACATTTCAAATCCATTTTATGCACGAATTACTCGCACCATTGAGCATTATGCCGAAGAGGAAGGTTATAGTCTAATTGTTTGTAGTTCCGATGAAGAACAAGAACGCGAGAAGAGGTTAGTAAGGATGTTGTTAGACAGACAGGTCGATGGTATCATCATGACCACTACATTAAGTCAAGAAGATGAATTAGATTCTCTTTTTCCGAATCAATATCCTTTAGTTTTATTGGATAGATATTTAGATGATTCCAATAAGAATTTTGTAGGTGTTGATAATATATCTGCTAGCAAAGAGGCCATCAATCATTTTATTAATAATGGCCATCAAAACATTGGATTCCTCACTCTTACACCTAGTTATATTAGTACGCTTCGCGATAGAAGAGCTGGTTATATTGAGGCATTAAAAGAAAATCATATTGGAATTAATGAAGATTATATCATTGAAATAGATTATAATTTAATCAAAGCCAAAGAATATGCTCAGATTAAAGACTTCGTTAACAGGAATAGAGAAATTACGGCTATTTTTACTACCAATAACCATTTAGCCGTTGCTTGTCTAGAGGCCATTAAAGAATTGGATTTGAAAATTCCAGAGGATATTTCGATAATAACTTTTGATGATGTTGAATTGTTTCAATATACTTCACCAGCTTTATCGACCATAGCACAACCATTGGCTGATATTGGTCATCAAGCTGTTTCCATATTGATGAATGAAATTAAAGACTCCTCTGTAAGCCAAAGGACAGAAATATTACAAACCAAATTAATCATACGAGAATCTTAATAATATGATGTTTAAAAGAGTATTCATTATCACCCTATTTCTTTGGAGCTTTCTGGCAAATGCTCAAGTAGAAGTATCTGGTATCGTCATTTCTGATGAGGATCAAAAACCAGTACCATTTGTGAATATTATTGGTCTGCAATCTCGATTAGGAGGCAGTTCTGATATGGATGGTCAATTCTCTATAAGCGTAAGTGATTCAGAAACCCATCTTATATTTTCTGCCATAGGTTTTCAGCAAGATACCATAATCCTTACTGCTAGTCCAATGAATATTAGTCTTCATTCCATGTCCTTGAATTTAGATGAAGTGGTAGTTACAGCACTAGGTATTAAAAGAGAAAAGAAATCCTTGGGCTATGCCATGACAGAAGTAAAAGGAGAAGATTTGGTAAAATCCAATGATGTGAGTGTGATTAATAAGTTAAGTGGAAAAGTAGCTGGGCTTAAAATTACATCAACAAATGGTGGAGCAGGAACTTCAAGTCGTATTATACTTCGTGGAAATAATTCTATTACTGGTGATAATCAAGCATTAATTGTAGTGGACGGTGTACCTATTAATAATAGTACCAATAGTAATTCAGGAGCAGAATGGGGAGGTCGAGATTATGGAAACGGAGTTTCAGATATTAATGCCGATGATATTGAAAGCATTTCTGTATTAAAAGGAGCTAGTGCTTCAGCACTCTATGGTTCACAAGCCATGGATGGTGTGATTTTGATTACCACTAAAAAAGGAAAAGCAGGCAAAAAAATAGGAGTGAGCTTTAGTAGTAACACTTCAATAGACCAAGCTTATATTCTTTACGATTTGCAAAACACTTACGGTGCTGGTAGAAATGGGAAATTCGAAGGTGCTTGGGATATTAATGCCAATGGTACTCCTGTATTTAATCCAAGCTACGATTTTAGCAAAGGTAGCTGGGGACCCAAAATGGAAGGTCAAACCATTGTAGATTGGGATGGTAATGAAAAATCTTTCTCGCCCCAAGAGGATAATTACAAAAATTATTTTGAACCCGGTGTGACTACTAATAATTCAATTGGGATTGATGGTGGATTTAAAAATATGACTTATCGTTTTTCTGTAGCAAATATCGCCACAAAAGATATTATTCCTGGTTTAACTTATAATAGAACCAATGTGGGACTGAATATTTCAGCTAGCATCCTCAAGAAAATCAAATTGAATAGTTATTTCAATTATGTAAACAGTAAAGTGAATGATAGGCCAGGTTTATCAGATGCCCACGACAATCCAAATAGGAACTATATTCATATGCCTCGACATATTAGTTCTTCATCTTTGAGTGATCATTATATTAATCCGGATGGTACTGAAAATACTTGGTATCAAAATTGGTCTTGGATGACCAACCCATATTGGAATAAGCAATATCAGAAAAATGAAGATGTTAGAAATCGTTATTTTGGTCATATTTCATTGCAATATGATTTTAATGAAAACTTAAAACTGATGGTCCGTGCAGCACCTGATGTTTCCAAAACGAAATATTCTTCTATTGATGCACAAAAAGGTTTAATATATGGTTTGGGAAGATATAGTGAATCTAATAATGACCAATATTTAATCAATAGCGACTTCTTAGCCACTTATTCCAACGATTGGAAAGAAACCATTATGTATTCAGTGAATATTGGTGGTAACGCTATGTATTATAAAGCTGAAAATGAATCAGCAAATACCGAAGGTGGTTTGGTCGAAGCTTATGTTTATACTTTAGAAAATAGTTTGAACCCTATTTATTATAGAAATTACCTCACCGAGGCAGCAAAAAACTCCCTTTATGCTTTTGCTCAAATAAACTATAAACACTTTTTGTATTTAGATATTACAGCTCGTAATGATTGGTCTTCTACCTTACCAAAGAACGACAATTCATTCTTTTACCCATCTATAAGTCTTGGTTTTGTATTCTCTGAATTATTGAATGAAGACAAAATCAATAAGGATATTTTTAGCTTCGGTAAGCTAAGAGCAAGTTATGCTGGTGTAGGAAATGATGCAGATCCTTATCAATTGGAAACTACCTATGAAATTATTGACAATGAAGGATATGACGATATGGCTTTTATTGACCGTACTGTTCCTAATCTTGGTCTTTTGCCTGAGCTTGTAAACTCTTTAGAAGCAGGTTTAGAACTGAAATTCTTCATGAACAGATTGGGTTTAGATGCTACTTACTATAATACTCGTTCCCACAACCAAATCACTAACATGCCAGTATCGGCTGCTTCTGGTTACTATACTGCAATTGTAAATTCAGGAATTATTGAAAACAAAGGCTGGGAAGTTCAATTAAATGCCTCCCCAGTTAAAAATAATAAGTTTCAGTGGGATTTGAATTTTGCTTACTCAAAAAATAATTCACAAATCATTGAATTAGCTCCAAATGTGGAAAGAGCTACCTTATATGAGCATTGGAGATTAACAGTTGAAGCCAGGCCCGATAACCCTTATGGAGATATTGTTGGCTATGGTTACAAAAGAGATGAAAGCGGTATTGTTTTAATAGATAAGAATGGTATGGTAGTTAGAGATGAAACACCTAAGGTATTGGGGAATTTTACTCCTGACTTTGGGCTTTCTTTAAGCAGTACTTTTCGTTTTCAAAATTGGAGTTTATCTTTCTTAATTGATAGCCAGATTGGTGGTGATATGTTCTCAGGTACCAACATGTATGGATATGGTTACTCAGGAAACTTTGAGGAGACTTTAGAGGGGAGAGAGGCTTGGTATCAATCGGAGGCTGCTAGAGAAGAAGCTGGAGTTTCTTCTGAAGATTGGACAGCAACAGGAGGATATTTAGTAGAAGGAGTTTACGAGCCAGGAACCATTATCAATGGAGAAGATATGAGTGGTAAAACTAATTCTACCTATATCGATCCCTATCAATATTATCAAAAAGTAAGCATGTGGCAAGAGGAAATCCATGAGTCATTTATTTATGATGCCAGCTTTGTGAAACTTAGAGAGCTGAGCATTAGCTATTCTATTCCAAAGGATAAACTAGAGAAAGTTTGGATAAAGGGATTAACCGCTGGCGTTTTTGCTAATAATGTTTGGTTGATTTATAGCGAAGTGCCAAATGTGGATCCAGAATCCATGTTAACCAATGGAAATGGACAAGGATATGAATTATACTCTTATCCAAATAAAAGAAGTATTGGTGTATCCATCTCAGTAAATTTTTAAGAAATGAACAGAAAGAATATTTATATATACTTGATATTAAGTTTGGTTTTTCTGCAAACATCTTGCATTAAAGATTTGACAGAGCTTAATAAAGACCCTAATAATTCAACAGAAGTCGATACTGAATTATTATTTAAATATGCGGTAAAAAGAGGCAATGGTGATTATTTAACCTCCTCTCATTTAGAATATAATGGATTGCAGCAATGGGTGATGTATATGGCCACCAGAGGAGGAGTAGAATCCGGAAATGAATATCCTTCCCCAGCTGGAGGAGACGGATTCTGGAACAGTTCTTATATTGATGCCATGAATAATGCCCAAGTAGTTATTCGATTAACCGACGGAGATTCTGAATTGTCGAATTTAAATGCGGCCGCTCTTATATGGAAGGTTTTTATCATGCATAGAATTACTGACCTTTGGGGTGATACTCCTTATTCTGAAGCTTTGCAAGGGAATCCAGATATTGAGTTTACTCCAACTTATGATACCCAAGAAGCTATATATAGTCAAATGTTAAGTCAATTGGAGACTGCCGTAAATAGTATTGATGCTTCTAAACCATTTGTTTCAGAAAGTGCTGATTTAATTTATGGTGGAGAAATAGAAAACTGGAAAAGATTTGCTAATGCCTTAAGATTTAGGCTTGCTATGCGGATTTCTTCTATCAATGCTTCTTTGTCTGAATCTACTATTCGTGAACTTCAGTCGGAAATATTAATAGAAAACGAAAGTCAAACGGCCAGCTTCCTCTATAATAGCGTTTATAATAAACCGCTTTATGAAGCTACAGTCATTCGTTATCAAGAAGGTGCTCAGTATATTAACCCCAGTAAATTTCTAGTAGATTTATTGGTAAATACAAATGATCCTAGAATAAAAAACATCCTCAAGAAAACCACATTGTCTGATACTTATCCATTTATTGATGAGTATAGGGGAGTCCCCAATCTTCTTCCATATAATAGTGAAGAATGGGAAAACTATAATTTAGATGCTGCTTTGGGTGATCCTTTAGGAGAGTGGGGAGATGTTTCTAGAGTAGGTCAATGGTTTTTAAATAATGACAGGCCCGTTCAGCTTCTAGGCTATAGTGAAATGTGTTTCTTAAAAGCAGAAGCTGCCCTAAAGGGATGGTGGACAGCGGATGCTGGTGATTTATTTAAAGAAGGTATTGCTTCTCATATTGCTTATATGAACGAGTATTCAACAGAAGTAAATATTACAGATATTGAAATATTAAATTATAGTAATCAATTTCAAGATATTGATTTAGCAGATGTGATTACTCAAAAATATATTTTATTTACCTATGAAAATGTTTTTGAAGCTTATGCCGATTATCGAAGAACAGGATATCCTGTTTTATTAGATTATTTTGAGGAGGGTATCAATTTAGATATTTTTCCGAGAAGATTAAGGTATCCTTATTCAGAATATACTTTGAATAGAGATAACTATTTGCAAGCTGTGGAAAATCAAGGAAGTGATACGCAGTTGACGAGAGTTTGGTGGGATATAGAAAGATAAATAATTAAAAATTATAGATATGACTAGAAAATTATTAGCATTGGCCATATTCGTGTTTTTGGGTGGATTCATTCAAGCCCAATCTCTCGATAATAGATGCTGGTCCATTGATTATGAAACTTGGAATACCACTGGGACTCCAAGTTTATATATCGATTGTGGTAACGATGAGGCCTTTAATGGTGGGGAAGAGCTCACCTTGGAAGTTTGGGCAAGGGCATACACTTTTGCTGAAAACAGAAAAATAATGGGGAAAATAGAATATAATGAACCCATAGATAATGGATATGTTTTGGGATTTGAAAACCTACATGTTTATGCTGAGTATTTTAATCCATCTATACAAGTGGTGCCTCGCCCTGGTGATGGCCCAATGGCTCCCGATTCTGCTTTTACGCATTTGGTAACTACTTACTCAGTGAGTTCTGGTAAGATCCAGAGTTATGTCAATGGAATACTTTCAGGAGAAACAACCATGTTTCCTTCAACAGCACTTGTAGATAATGATCGTCCCTTTATCATTGGAAATGCACCTTGGGATTTATTATCATATCAATTTTATGGTGATTTAGATGAAGTGAGAGTATGGAATAAAGCCTTAAGCCAAGAGGAGATTCAAAGCCGTATGCATACTCAATTAATGGGTGACGAGACAGAATTAGTGGCTTATTATAATTTTAATGCTGCTGCGGATTCTACCGTTCCAGATTCAGGACCAAATGGTTTCGATGGTAATTTGAGTCATTCAACTCATGAGAGTACCCAATGGATGGTATCTTCAGCTCCAGTAGGAGATTTGACCATGTCTAATATGCAAGATATTGCAGCTGCTTGGTATAGAAGTGCTGAAAACTACCATAAAATAGTTACTGATAACGGATTAATCATCACCACATTAATCAACCCTTTAGAATTCAGAAAGTATGTGGTAGCTGGAATGAATAGTGAGGATGGTATAGCAACAGATTTAGCTCCAGAAAACCCACCAGCAGATTATAAAAGAAGCAATAGACAATGGTATTTCAATTGTGCCAGTGATGTAAGTGGAAGTATGACTTTTAACCTAGAGGATGCTATGGTTGGGGATGACTTTCCTATGGATGATGACGATAATCAATATGCATTGCTATATCGCGCAGATGAGAGCAAGGACTTCAGAGCTATTGCTCGTCCAACTAAATTGCTATCTGGCATATTCATTATTAATGACTATGAATTTAAAGATGGTTTTTATGCTATCGGGCACTCCTCAGAGGAATTTCCAATTCAAGGATTTGATGCGATTTCAGATATAAAATTCTCAAATTTGATTTTAGCTCCAAATCCAGTAAATAACCAACTATTTATCGATGGTGCACCTTTAAACACAAACCTTTCCATTTATCAAATCAGTGGTTCCTTAGTAAAACAAGTAAAAGCAATTCAAAATCAAGAAATCATTGATCTATCAGATTTAAATTCAGGAATTTATTTCCTAGAGTTTGAAATTGATGGAATTAAAACAACAAGAAAATTAATTAAAAACTAAAATTTAATATCATGAAAAAAGTCTTTACATTTTTATTGGTCATGTGTCTTTCCTTTTCAGGAACGATGATAATGGCACAAAATCATGCCTTAGATTTTGATGGCAGTAGTAATAAGGTAGGTATTCTTGATAGTCCAGAACTAAATCCAACTGCAGCTATGACTTTAGAAGCTTGGATTAATGCAGAAGCATGGCAAAGTAGTATTTGGGCAGGTGTAATCATTAGTAAACAAGGTTCGGGGCCTGATAAAGGTTGGTGTCTTTCAGCTGGAGAAAACGGTAGGTTAGAATTTACTGTTTCCGTAGATGAAGGATGGAAATCGGTTGCTACTCCCCAGCTATTAGGAACCAATGCCTGGTATCATGTGGCTGGTGTTTATACTGGAACCCAAGTAAAAGTATATATTAATGGTGTTTTGATAGGTGCCGAAGATGCAATAGGTAGTTTAACTCCTGGTGAGGGTGTTGTTGTAAATATTGGAGAAAATCCAACATGGACCGGTCGTTATTTCAATGGAATGATTGATGAGGTTAGAATTTGGGAAGTCGCTAGAACTGATGCAGAAATACAAGCCAGTATGAGCACTGAATTAACAGGAAGCGAAGCGGGTTTAGTAGCTTATTATCCTATGAATGAAGGAACAGGTATGACTATTGCTGATGCGACTAGTAATGGTAATGATGGTCAGCTTATTAATATGTCAGAAGACAATTGGGTAGATGGTTTTGTTCCTGTAACTGCTGATATTGGAGTAATGGGTATTGCTTCTCCATCTTATATCGGTAGTGGTTTTGCTGCTGATGAGAAAATTAGATTAGAGGTTAAAAATTATGCTACTGAGCCTATTACTGAATTTGAAATTACTTATCAAATTACAGGTAGTGATGCTATAACAGAAACAGTAGTAGTGACCATTCCTCCTTTTGAAACTTATATTTATACTTTTGAAGATTTAGTAGATCTTTCTGGTGAAACAGAAATTGAAATTACTGGAAGTGTAAGTTTAGATGGAGATGATAATGCAGCAAATGATGTATTAACAGAAATGATTGAACCCACTCTTAATTTTATGATTTTTGATGAAGAACGTCATAATTATGGTGGATATGGACAAACTCATACCAAGACCTTATACATGCCAGAAAGCTTAGAGGACTTTAGTGAAATATATATTCATATTGACCTAGAATGCCCAACAGGTGGTTGTGATCCTTGGGATCAACCTGCCAAACTTATGATCAATAAAGATGGTGAAAACTATGAAATAGCTCGTTATATCACACCTTATGGTGTGGCTTGTGGTGGTTGGACTTGGGATATTACCGATTTCCGTTCCTTGTTAGTTGATGAAGTAGATTGGGTAAGTTATGTACAAGTTTGGGGAGCCTCAGGATGGTTAGTTGATGTGGAACTAGAGTTAATTGAAGGAAGTCCAGAATATCCATTTGTGAAAATTGAGAAACTTTGGTCGGAAGACAATTGGGTCTATGGTGACCCAGATGTCAATGATGATTTCCCAGAAATGGATGTGATGATTCATCCAGAAACAGAGGCCGCTAAAATTAGAATGACTATGACAGGCCACGGACAGGCAAATACTAGTAATGCTGCAGAGTTTTCTGATTTCACTCATCATATTTGGGTAGATGGAGAAGAGACTTTTGAGCAACATCTGTGGAAGGATGATTGTGATGTGAATTCATGTGCTCCTCAAAGTGGAACCTATTTGTATTCTCGTGCTGGCTGGTGTCCTGGACAAGATGTACAGCCATGGGAATGGGATATGGATGGTCATTTTACTCCTGGTGAAATGGTAAATTTAGATTATGTTTTATATGATTACACTAATCTTTTAAATACGGGTTATAATGGCGGTTCTCACACTGAGCCTCATTATCGCTGTCATACTTATTTTGTGCAGTATTCAACTGAGGATATCGTTGGAATTAGTGATCAATCAGTAGTTATGGATCATATTCAAGCTTATCCTAACCCTACAACTGGTTTATATAACATTAAAATGGTAAATGATAATATCAAGACAATCGATGTTTATCAATTAAACAGCCAGTTGGTGGCTAGTTATCAGTTAAATGGAGACCAAGAGTTTCAATTGGATTTAAGTGATATGCCAAATGGAATCTATATGATTAAAGTACAATCTGAAAATCATACTACTGTTCTTAAAACTGTGAAGTCTAACTAAGAAAAGAATTTAGATATATACAAAACCCGAAGTCAGAACATGGCTTCGGGTTTTTTATTAGTAGACATGCTTAATGATTAGGCCTTTAAATTATAATGTGTAATCAGTGGGATAGGGCTTGAACTGTAAATGTGAACAGGAAAATACTAGGCAATAAAAAATGCCCTCCCCAGGAAGAGAAGGACATTTAATTGAGTTAATTGAGTCTAAGCTAACATTAATTCGCTTCTCACGAAGCCCTTTAAAATTAGGTCTTTTGTAATTTCTTTTCTAGTGATTTTTGATATTTCTGAGAAACAGATGTCTGTATTGCTCATAAATAATTTTACGTCGAACTTTATAATTTCATCTTTGTCTTTATATACATTTACAATATTTCCTGCAAAGGCATAGTTTTGAAACTTGAACTCCATATTGCTGGTAATTTGATGAAATAAAACTTCCTTGCCAAATAGGCTACTATTAAATAGAGTTCTTTTGTTTTCTATTTTTGCCTGATTAAAATCTATTGTTTTCAATGAACTAGTAAAATTATTCTCTGTGACCTTATCACTGTTCTTATCGTTTTCTTGGTTAAACATCCTCCATTTTTTTAGAAGAGGAACATGGATCAATACTCCAGCAACCAATACTCCTGTAATGTAATTTCTTATTGTTAGCATATCAACTCATTTTATAAACTCGGTATCTTTAACGTGTTAATGTAGATATGGTTTCGATTTTGATTAAAAAAATGCAAAAAATAAATCTAATTGTGGTTGATAAAAGTTTTAAATAAAAAATGAATAGCATTATTGCTATAGCTTTAGTATTTTTACTCTCTAATTATTTTTATTATGGATTCTACAGATTTAAAGGTGCTGACTCAGAAAGTGATTTTGGCTAGTAAGGAAGCTGGATCTTTTTTAAAACAAGAAATAAGCAAGCTTAAGTCAAAAGATGTTGAAGAGAAAGGCCTTCATGATTTGGTGACCTATGTAGATAAAACTGCCGAGCGAATGCTGGTTTATTCATTGAATGATATATTACCTGAGGCCGGTTTTATCGCAGAAGAGGGTACAAATAATAAAGTTGGAGAGGATTATAATTGGATTATAGATCCTTTAGATGGAACTACAAACTATATCCATGGGGTTCCACTATATTCAGTAAGCTTAGCGCTCAAATTTCGAAATGAAATTATCTTAGGTGTTATTTACGAGCCCAATCTAAATGAATGTTTTTATAGTTGGAAAGGGGGAGGCTCTTATTTAAATGGTAAAATTATTAAGGTTTCTGAAACCCTCACTATTGATAAAGCTTTATTTGCCACAGGTTTTCCTTATTATGATTATAGTCTGATGAAAGAATACATGAGTTTTTTTGAGTATTTAATGCGTAATAGTAGAGGAATCAGAAGGCTGGGAACTGCTGCTATGGATTTGGCTTATGTGGCATGTGGCAGATACGATGGCTTTTATGAATATGGTTTAAAGCCTTGGGATGTGGCTGCAGGAAGCATAATAGTTCGGAATGCTGGTGGTGTTAATATGGACTTTTCAGGCGGAAAGGATTTCGTTTTTGGTAAGGAAATTCTAAGTGTCAATTCGAATATAGCAGACCCATTTTTAAAACAGATTAAGCATCATTTTAATAAATAAGGCCCATTTTAATACGGATATTATGAAAGCAATAAAACATATAAGTTCAGAAATGATGAAAATTCAAGAAATGATAAAGAGAAAAAGCACTCGAATGAATGATTCTTTTTTAAGATTTGCTTTATGTTTTGCCTTTTTTCTGGTCCTTACAATAAATAGTAATGCTGAGTCAGTTTCTTCTGATTCAACCCTGTTTAAAGTATATCAACTCGATATCATGGAAGAGATAGCTCCTCCTGTTTGGCATCTTACCCAGAAAGCATTTGAGGAGGCTCATGAAAAAGAATATGATTTGATGCTCATACATATGAATACTTATGGGGGGATGGTGGATGCAGCTGATTCCATTAGAACGGCGATTTTAAATTCTGATATTCCAGTTTATGTTTTGATAGATAATAATGCTGCAAGTGCTGGGGCTTTAATTTCCATAGCTTGTGATAGTATATATATGGTAGCAGGAGCAAATATTGGTGCAGCAACTGTGGTGAATCAAACTGGAGAAGCCATGCCTGATAAATATCAAAGCTATATGCGTTCTATGATGCGAAGTACTGCAGAAGCTACAGGTAGAGATCCTCAAATTGCTCAAGCTATGGTCGATCCCAGAATAAAAATAGAGGATGTTATTGACTCCAGTATGGTATTAACTTTTACAACTTCAGAGGCTATAGCAAATGGTTTTTGTGAAGCACAAGTGGAATCCCTTGCTGAACTTTTAACTAGAGCAGGAGTGGAGAATTACGAGATATACCATCAGGAACTCAAAGCAAGTGATAAAATTATCAGGTTGTTGGTGAATCCTATGGTTAGCGGTATTCTAATTATGCTAATAGTTGGAGGCTTATACTTTGAATTGCAATCTCCTGGTATTGGTTTTCCTTTAGCGGCTTCTATTTTTGCAGCTGTGCTTTATTTTGCTCCACTGTATTTGGAAGGATTGGTAGAAAATTGGGAGGTTATTATATTTTTTGTTGGTGTTATTCTTCTGGCCATTGAGCTGTTTGTGGTGCCTGGTTTTGGATTCTTTGGCATTTCAGGAATCGTACTTATTGTGACATCCTTGGCATTGGCCATGGTTGATAATGATGGATTTAAATTTACACTTCCAAATGTTACGGCAATAATTAATGCGCTAATCGTTGTTTCTTTTTCCTCTCTTTTAGGCCTTATTGGTTCTTATTACTTGAGTAAGAAATTATTTTCAACCCAATCCATGTTTAATCTGGCTTTGGCTACCACCCAAGAAAGAGAGGAAGGCTTTGGTATTGATTTAGAATCTTATAAGAATTCCATAGGTGAAATAGGGCAAGCCTTCACTGTATTACGTCCTTCTGGCAAAGTAATGGTGGATGGGCAAATGTATGATGCTGTTTCATTAAGTAATTTTATAGAAAAAGGGGACGAAGTTGAAGTGGTAGGTTATGAAAATGCACAATTAATGGTGCGTAAATCAAGAAAATAAAATCATATTCATTTCCATTTGAATAATAATCACAATTAATGTAATTTAGTCAGCTCAAACAAAATATCATACTATGAAAAATATTTATCTACTTTCCACAAAACTTATTCTTATTGTTATTATTGTATTTTCAGGTTTATCTTCTATGGCTCAGACTGAAATGAGTAGAGAAGAAATTGCACTACAGAAAGCAGAAGACAAAGTAGAAGCAAACAGAGTAAAATTAGTGACTGTTAAGAGGCAAATAGAATCAGCTGATAGTTTGTTTGTTGCAGGTGAACAATTAGATGATGCAGGTAAACTTCGTAAAATGGCAGCGCGCGATCAGGTTAAAGCCATTGAAAAACAATATAAAACAGATAGTAAACCATTAAACAAGGCCGCTAAAAGTAAAGATAGAGCAGAAGTAGCAGCTGCAAAAGTTGAACTTCGTGAATTGACTACGAAGTATAAAGCCGATTTAAAGCTAGCTCAAAACGAGATAAAGGCTGGTGATAAAGATATGTCAACAGCGGTCAGAATGATGGATAAAGCCGATAAAAAATTAGATTTACTCTCCAAGAAATTGAAGACTTATGAGGATGCATATGAAGATGCTGAAAAAGCTTTGAATGCAAAGAAAGAAGGAAAGTAAGCCAACCTACGCCTATCTTTTGGTCTTCCTGCAATTCTCCAGCCTTTTTATAGTTATGTTTACTGCTCCAGTATTGGCGAATCATTTGGTTTTGTTAATGGTACAGGTTTTAGGAGTTTTTGTAGGTCTTTGGGCTATCTGGGTGATGCGAATTGGTAATTTTAATATCACCCCAACTCCTGTAATAAATGGTGAGTTGAGAAAGTCTGGTCCTTATGCCATGATACGCCATCCCATGTATACTTCTATTTTTTTATTTACTCTACCAGAGCTTGTTAACTCATATAACTTATGGCGACTTTCCGTCGTCTTGATTTTATACCTTACACTCATTTTTAAGATTAATTTTGAAGAGAAAAACCTCCTCCATCAGTTTCCAGAATATAAAATATACCAAAAAAAAACTAAAAAGATTATACCTTTTGTCTACTAACTATTTGTTGTATTTTTCACTAAACTAGCCTTTTGCAATTTTTTTTGATACTAATAGTTATTCAGGTCTTTATAGTGAATAAGTATTTGAAAATCATTTTTTCTTAGCTCATATTTCTTATAATTTTATCTTCATAATCAAGCTATGTATCATGGCCAAGCGAAGACGATTTAAGCAGATGAGTTTTAAACTGAGTAATAGACAATACTCTAGTTTGCAAAATTATTGTGGAATAGAGAAAATCACACCAAATAAACTCATTAAAGGTCTTTTAAAATCCTATACAGATGAGTTTACAGATGAGAAAATAGGAAAAAGGGAGATTGATGAGATGCAACTCAGTCTTTTTAGAGAGCCAAAACCAGAAGATTATAAACAGCTTACCATTTTTGGTTCAGACTAATTCACTGTTCATTGAAAATAGGGTGTCGATAGTTAATGTGTAGTTATATTCCAAACAGAAAATGATTCATCCTAAATAATAGGTATTCTTTATCGAATGGTTTCGACATATATTCATCAATATTTTTCGACTCAATATAGGTTTTGTCTTCAATTAGCGCCAAAGCTGTTAGTACAATGATAGGGGCTTTTTTTAATTTTTTTTTGCTTATTCTTACCACTTCTTCTGCTTTAATATCTGGTAATAACCAATCTAATAAAACGATATCAATTTTCTTGTTATTCTTAATGGTTTCAATGGCTTCATTTCCTGTTTTACAAGTGATGACGTGAGCATGAGTATTTAAAAGAATCGTATTAAGGTATTTGCAATTTTCCATATTGTCTTCCACAATAAGAATGGTTTTATTCATCCAATTATAATCAATTTTTTTTGAGGAGCTAAATCCTGAGAGTTTGGAATCTGTTTTTTCGCCAAAGCTTTCGTAGAAAGGGAGGTCGAAATAAAATTTAGAACCTTTTCCAGATTCACTTTCAAATTTTAGTTCAGAGCCAAATAGTTTTAAAATTTGATATGAAATAGCCAAACCTAATCCTGTGCCACCTCTTGATTGCATGGCTTCACTTTCTACCCTTGAAAAACGATTGAAAATTAAAGTATGATCTTCTTTCTTTATGCCAATGCCAGTATCTTCAATATAAATTCTCAGATGTCTATTGTTAATTTCCTTAAAGCCAATCTCAATACTTCCTTTATCAGTATATTTAAAGGCATTAGTCAGTATATTCGATAGTACTTGTGCTAATCTGTTAGGATCAACTCTAACATAGTATTGTGTATGTTCTGAATCCTCAGGCATGGACAATTTAAATTGGATGGGCTTTGGAATCTTGACACTGAAATCCTCCTTTGTCACATTATATGCATCCGTAATGATCTGATTGAGCTCTACTAATTGGGGATATATATTTAGTTTTCCAGCTTCTATTTTACTGAAATCAATAATATCTTGGATCAATAGCATTAACACATTACCATTTTTCTTAATTAATGAACTATATACTTGTTTATCTTCTTTATAGACTTCTTCTTGAGAGAGTAGTGAAGAGAAACCAATGATGGCGTTCATTGGTGTACGGATTTCATGGCTGATATTGGCTAAGAAAGAAGATTTTAATTGATCAGCCGACTCAGCTTTTAATTTAGCTTCCTCAAGTTTGTTTTGATGACCTAATTGTTCTGAAATATTCTCAAATAGCAGTAATGATTGGTTTTCTCCTAAATTAATCATTTGAATTTGAATACTTTTTTCTCTCTTATTTATATCTAATGTTTTAATTATTTGGAGGAATCTATTTTTATGGTTTTGGTTACCAATGTGCTTTAACTTGTTATACTCAAACTTAGATATAACTTCTGCTCTGTATTCTTTATTTGAAATGAGTGAAAAAAAGAGTTGCTTGATATTGCTTATTTCTTTTCTAGTATAACCAAATTCAATTTCAAACATTCTATTGACAAAAGTAAATTGCTCTTCCGCATTTAATATGGCAATAGCATAAGGTGTATTCTCGGTTATTTTTCTTAGAAGATTTTCTTTTTTATTTAAGCTAGTAATTATCTTTTGCCTTTCATACTCTTCTAAATGCAATTGATCTTCTCTTTTATTTAAAACTTTTTGCCACTGAATAAAGTGATAAAAATAGGTGATACAGATTAGAAAAAGCAGGGAGATAAGAATGATTTCCAAAAGGCTCAAGTTTATAAAGCTTTGTTTGTCAGCTTGGTAATCTCCAAACCATTTGCTGTAGATCTTCTGATAAGTACCATCATATTGGATTTTGGTGATGGCATCATTTACTTGATTTAGAAGAGCGGTATCTTTTAGATTCACAGCAACAGAATATTCACGAGGAAGAATAGGTAAGCCTACTGTGGTAATGTCTTTGAAACCATTTTTTTTGGCTATGTATTTGCCTTGAAGATCGGGGAGAAGCGCACAAGTGTTTGGAGTTTCTGATACTATCTTTAAAGCATCTAACTGATTTTCTACAGGCAGAATTCTGTCGGTTGAAATACCAGCTGTTGTAAGGTACTTATGAAGTATGCTACTATTCTCCACAACTACTTTTAAGTTATTCTGATCTCTTACATCTTTTAAACTTTGCCAATAATCACCATCCTTAACAAAAATGCTGTGGGTAATGATTATATACGGCATACTGAAATGAACTTTTTCAGCTCTATCAGGAAGGTAATACATTCCAGCTACCAAATCAATATTTCCAGCTTCGATGTCTTTTTTAATACTTAACCAATTTCCTGTTTGGAATTCTATGTCCACGTCAATTTCTTTGCATATCGCTTTTACAATATCAATATCGAAGCCATCGGCTTGGTTGAATTCATTGATAAATTCATAAGGGTAGTAGGCGTAATCGGCACCAACTTTAATAACTCGTTTATTTTCCTCTGCCTTTGATATCAAAGTGAAAGATAAAAAAATCAATAGCAGAATAGTGGTGAATTGAAGTTTTGAATGCGTATACATTTTCGTTTAATGAAGAAATTTTGATTTTACAAATATACATATTTGGTTATAAGCACCGTACATATTAAATAAAAAAAGCCGAAATGTAAAAATACACTTCGGCTACTTTTGTTTTTGATTAGAGATAAAATTGATACTCTATTTTACTTGATTTATTTACTCTTGTTTGGTTTGGTTGGTATTTGAGGTGTTTCAGGATAAGCTTTCATCTGCTCAAGAATAACTTCTATCGCCTTGTCTAATTGTTGGTCTATACCCTTGAATTCTTTAGCTGGATCGTTTCTAATTTCAATGTCAGGATCAACTCCATATCCTTCAATTACCCATTTTTCACCTTCTACATCAAAAGGTGCAAACTCAGGCTTTCTTAAGTCAGCACCATCAATAAATGGTAAGCTTCCTCTAATTCCAACAACACCACCCCAAGAACGAACACCAATGGTGGTTCCAATTCCTAATTTCTTGAATTGATATGGGAATAAATCTCCATCAGATGCGGAATAGTTGTCGAGAAGTAGAACTTTTGGACCATTTAGAATTTGAGCTGGTTTAGTTGTGATACCAGTATTTCGAGCCATTCCATACATGGTTAATTCTCTATTTAACCTTTCGATAATCATTGGAGAAACGTTTCCACCACCATTTCCTCTATCATCAATAATTAAAGCTTTCTTATTTAATTGTGGATAAAAATGCTTAACAAATTCATTTAAACCTTCTGGTCCCATATCTGGAATATGAATATATCCAACTTGGCCATTAGTAGCTTTATTTACCTTGTCAATATTAGATTGAACCCAATCGTAATAGTATAAACTGGCTTCATCTTTAATAGGGATAATGATTTCATCATGACCTCCCTCAGTGCTAGATTTGCTATTTACCGTTAAAATGACTTCGATATCTGCTTTATTCACTAATAATTCGAAGATATTCTTCACTTCTTTCACTGATTTTCCATCTACAGCAAGGATATAATCTCCTTCGCTAATATTTACTCCCACATCGCTTAATGGCGATCGAACCGATTTGTTCCAATTTTGTCCACGGAGGATTCTTTCAATTTTATAATAACCATTCTTATCTTGAGTAAGCTGAGCACCTAAAAGACCCATTTTTACTCTTTCAGGTTTAATCACATCACCACCATTGATATAGGCATGTCCGACACTGAGTTCACCAATCATTTCACCCATTATATAGGTGAGATCGTAGCGGTTGTTTACATAAGGAACTAGGCTTGAATATTTGCTTTGAATGTTTTTCCAATCTACACCATGCATTTTTTCATCATAAAAGAAATCTCTCATTTGTCTCCATGCATCATTGTAGATTTGATTCCATTCGTCTTTTGGTTCCACCATGACTTTCATGTTTTTGGTTGAGATCCAATCCTTAACATTTATTTTCGATTGTGGTAAAGGGATAACGGCGTATTTGCCTTGATCGGAAATAAACATTTTTTTATGGTCTGCTGTTATCACATAACTTCCAGAACTACCAATCACATCGTCGCTTTGGCTCTTCAAATTGTATTTATGAAGTTCGACACCTTTAGCACCACGACTCCATTTTGCAAAATATACATTGTCATCAATGGCCGAAACATTCCAATAATTAGCTACGTCCACAGGCATGGCGATCGTACGATCATAAATACCATCGAAGTCAATTCTTACACTTAATTCAGATTCTTCCTCTTTTTTGTCAGCTTCTTTTTTATCAGTCTCCTCAATTTTTACCTCATCATTTTCAGGTGCAAATGGGGAAGGAGTTGATTTTTCTAAACTAACAAAGTATATTTTATCCATTTCTTGGTAGGCATGGTTCCATTCTGTTCTGCTATAGATAGGATTAAAATCTCTTCCTGAAACAAAGAAGAGGTATTTCCCATCACTGCTAAAAGATGGAGAATTTGCATCATACCAATCGTTGGTAATTGCATTTGTTGATTTATCATCAATATTATAGACCATTACTTTACTAACTGTTCCACTCTGTGGAAGGGTATAGGTGATCCATTTGCTATCAGGTGACCAAGCATAATCTCTCATTTCCCATGATTCCGCTTGCGCTACAATAGATACCGTTTTAGTTTCTACATTTATCATTTGCAAACGAAGTTTCTTATCACCCCATAAAAGATATTTTCCATCAGGAGACCAAATAGGATTGAATTTATAAGTGTCAGAGTCTTTTGTTAGTTGGATGGCTTCTTCTTGTCCGTTTTGATTAACAATATAGATTTCATCCTCACCAGAAACATCAGAGATATAGCTAATGTATTTCCCTTTTGGTGACCATTCTACATTTCTTTCATGAACACCAGATGTTTCAGTTAAGTTACGTGTGATTCCACTTTTAGCAGGAAGGGTGAAAACATCACCTCTTGCGCCAAAAACCACTCTATTCCCATCAGGAGATACTGCCCACGAACTGATGCTTTTAGAAGCATCTTTTAATTGTGCTCTAGTTTCTGGAAAATCGTTTAGAATAGTAACTTCAACTTTCTCAGTAGTCGAGCTTGCAAAATCATAATAATGCAATTCTCCACCATTTTCAAAGATGATCCCGTTATCACCTAAACTTGGAAATTTAATATCATATCGATCAAATTTAGTGACTTTCTTAGTTTGTTTGGTATTTATATCATACTCAAACAAGTTCATGACTCTATCTCTATCGGAAATATAGTATACTTTATCTTCATGCCACATAGGGAAGATATCTTGATGTACATTATCTGTGATATTGATCGTTTCTTCAGAAGTAAAATCATAGATCCAGACATCATCAGCCATACCCCCTTGGTAGTATTTCCAAGTTCTAAATTCACGAAAAACTCTATTATAAGCTATTTTTTTTGTGTCAGGTGAATACGAACAGAATCCTCCATAGGAGAAAGGAAGTTGTTCGTCGAGTTCTCCATCGATATTGACCATAAAAAGACTTCCTTTAAAAGAATTGAAAGTCTGTTTTCTACTTCTGAAAACAATGTTTTCATTGTCTTTCCAAGTCATTACTATATTATTAGGACCCATGCGATCACTCACATCATCACGACCTAGAGTGGCTGTATAAGTGAGTCTTTCTGGTTGGCCACCTTGAGCAGCCATTGTGTAAACTTCTGTATTTCCATCCATTTGTCCAGTGAAAGCGATGCTTTTTCCATCAGGAGAAAATTTGGCGAACATTTCGAAGCCTTCATCATTGGTCATTTTACGAGCAATTCCGCCTGTTTTGGCTACCGTGTATAAATCACCAGCATAGGTGAATACTACTTGATTTCCATGCATAGTAGGAAATCTCATCATTTTACTTTCCTGAGCAAAGCTGCTTACAAACAGAATACTTAGGAAAAATGCTAAGAATTTTTTCATTGATTTTATTTTTTTTGAAAATAACGATGGTTACAAATTAGTTTAAAAATTACAGGCCTTTAATCACTAAAGGCCTGTAAGCATTCTAATATGAGATAATTTTTGTAAAACCAATTATCTCTTTTCATAAAGTGTGCCACTATTTATAAATTACAAGCAATCAAATATATAGAAAAAACAGAATAAAAACACGAAATAATATCTGTTCGCTGTAGTGCAGAACTGTACAATATCGGACACAAAAAAATGACTATTTTTCTATTTTTGGGTAATCTATGATATGTCTGATGTGATTATATAATGGTTTTAGTCTACGATATAGTTTTCGATATACCTTTTTATATAATCTACGGTAGATTTCTACATTTGCAGGATTGGGCTCAAATGTTTTTTCTATATGGCACATTTGTTCAATAGCTGATTCAAAGGTGGGATATAATCCCAAACCAACTGCACAATTGATAGCAGCGCCTAAAGCTGAGGTTTCAAAAGTATGTGGCTTTTCCACTGTGAGACCAAAAATATCTGCTGTCATTTGCATAGCGATTTCACTTTGAGAACCTCCTCCCGATACTCTAAGTTTCTTAATCTTTACTCCTGTTTTTTTCTCGGTTCTTCTTGCTCCTTGTTTGAGGCTGTAAGTGAGTCCTTCAAGTATGGCCTTATAAATATGCGCACGGGTATGCACATCTCCAAAACCAATAATGGCTCCTTTAGCTTCTACGCCTGGGATTCTTATGCCTGGTGACCAATAAGGTTGTAAGGTTAATCCCATGGAACCAGGTGGTATGTCTTTTATCATTTCGTCGAATTGCCTTTCAGCTGGTATTCCTGTTTCTTTTGATTTCTCAATCTCTCTATATCCAAATTCATTCTTAAACCAGTTAATCATCCAATAACCTCTGTAAATCATAAATTCAGTATTGAAATGGTTAGGGATGGCAGAAGGATAGGAGGGGAAAAAGCGAATGACTTCTCTATACTTAGGGTGGACAGTTTCGACTGTTGCTGTAGTGCCAAAACTTAAACAGGCAATATCAGGGGTCATGCATCCACTGCCTAAAACTTCGCAGGCTTTATCCGCGGCGGCTGCAATGACAGGAAGACCTTCTGGAAGGCCTGTCTCCTTCATAGCTTGTTTACTAATATGGCCTAGCAACTCCGAAGGTTTAACTAATTCAGCAAGTTTAGACGAAGAAATGGGAAACATTTTGGAATTAAACTCTCCAGGCTTACACCATTGTTGTTTTTTATAATTAAATGGCATATAACCTACTGTACTCCCTATAGAGTCAATATATTTGCCAGTTAATTTATAATTAAAATAGCCTGATAAGAAAAGATATTTATATGTTTTATTCCATATCTCTGGCTGATTTTGTTTGAGCCAATTCGATTCCCCATCTTTAATAGCATGCGTAATAGAACCATATAGATTAATCATCAATAATCCTTTTTTTATCATTCCTGTTGGGAATCTATCAAGTTTGGCCTTTCTTTGATCTAGCCAGATAATTGCAGGACGTAATGGTTTCCCATCCCTATCCAAATTTACTACGCTACCTCTTTGTGTAGTAATGGAGATTCCTTTAATATTTTTTATAGGAATTGAAATATTTTTCATTAAACCTTGTGTGGTTTCACAAAGTTTATTCCATAAATAGTCAGCATCTTGTTCGGCAAATCCCGGTTCAGAAGAGGTATATGGTTCAATTTCTGTTTTTTCAATTTTACAAACCTCACCCTTTAAATTTATTAGTGCTGCACGAATAGATTGTGTACCAGCATCAATGGCTATTACAAATGTTTCTTTTTTATAATTATTATTCATGATTAGATGTTCCGAATTAGTCTTTCCCCCCCTGTGAAAAATGATAAAATTGAAAAATATGGTTATCAAATTTATGCAATCAAATTAAAGGAATTTATTTCAATAATTAAAAAGAAATTGTTTATAATGAGAATATGTTCATTATATTTGCAAAATAAAATTGAATTATGATAATTGCAATAGTGATTGAGAATCAATTAAAGATGACTGTAGGAGATTGTTTATCAGATGCATCGGTGTTTCTTATCTATGACTCAGATAAGAAAATAAAACAAATAATACCTCTTCCTATATGTGAGCCTCAACTAATGAAAGCAATATGCTTCTCTAAATATTTAAAAGACCATCTTGTTGAGATTGTATTTGCAAGGGATTTAGGGCCAAAAGCCAAGTCATATCTCAATGATTTGCTCATCAGATATTCGAGTAGTATTGATTATGATTCAGCTGAAAATGTGATATCAAATATTAATAAAAATAAAATACGATGAATAAAAAAGTTGCGATTCCAGTGGAAAATGGAAATATGAGCACTCATTTTGGTCATGCAAAAATATTTGCATTGATAGAAGTAGAAGATGGAAAAATAATTGCCGAACAAAAGTTAACGCCTCCAGCACATGAACCAGGCGTATTGCCACGATGGTTAAAAGAAGTTGGAGCAACAGATGTAATCACAGGAGGAATGGGACAGCAAGCCATTCAAATATTTCTACAACACAATATTAATGTATTTGTTGGTGTATCTCCAAAGGCACCAGCTGAATTGGTCAATGATTTGATTAATAATACTTTAAGTTCTGGTGGGAATCATTGTTCTCATTAATAAAAGACATAAATTAAAAAGTAAAAATCTGATGATTCGAAATTTAGCTTTCATATTTATCATCTATTTAGATTGAATCCATTGGAAATCAAGATATTTGTTTCATTTTAATTTTTACTTTTGCAACCATAAAAAAATAGAAAATAATGGATACTAAAAATGCAGGTTTCAATTCAAAATTGATCCATAGTGGTGCTATTCATGATGAAAAGATGAGTGCCGTAAGCCCAATTTATCAAACTTCCACATTTGCTTTTAAAGATGCAAATCATGGAGCTGCTTGTTTTTCTGGAGAAGATCCAGGTTATATATATACTCGTATTGCTAACCCTAATACTAGAGAGTTAGAAAAGGCTGTTGCAGACTTAGAAAATGGTTTCGATGGTATTGCTACTTCATCAGGGATGGCTGCCGTTAATGTGGTTTATTTAGGCCTTTTAGGATCTGGTGATCATATAGTTAGTCATAATGCTGTTTATGGACCTTCCAGAGGAATCATGGAAACTCTTTATCCTAAATTCAAGGTTGAATCAACTTATGTAGATGCAACAAATGTACAAAGCGTTAGAGATGCCATCCAAGAAAATACTAAGGTTTTATATGTTGAAACGCCAGCTAATCCAACTATTGGCATTACTGATTTGAAAGCAATGGCAGAAATTGCAAAGGAGTTTAACATCAAATTGGTTGTTGATAATACTTTTTGTTCTCCTTATTTACAAAAACCTTTAGATTTAGGTGCTGATATCGTACTTCATTCCATGACAAAGTTTATCAATGGGCACGCTGATATCGTTGCTGGTATGGTTATTACAAAAACTGAGGAGGATTATAAAAACCTTAGAGGTGTAATGGTGAATATTGGTTGTAATATGGATCCACATCAAGCTTGGTTAACTCGTCGTGGTTTAAAGACTTTAGGAATTAGAATAGATCGTGCTCAAGAAAGTGCACAAAAAGTTGCAGAATATTTAGAAGCCCATCCTAAAGTAGAATGGGTAAAATATCCTGGGCTTAAGTCTCACCCGCAATACCATTTAGGAAAAAGCCAAATGAGCGGTCCTGGCTCTATGATTTCCTTCGAAGTTAAAGGTGGTGTAAAAGCAGGTAAAGTAGTTATGGATAGTGTGAAATTAGCTCTTTTAGCTGTTTCTTTAGGCGGAGTAGAAACTCTTATTCAACATCCTGCAAGCATGACACATAGTAAACTAAGTGACGAAAAACAATTGGCTGGAGGAATTACTAAAGGATTAATTCGTTTAGCTATTGGTATTGAAGATGTAGAAGATATTATTAAAGATTTAGATCAAGCTTTAGCTGCTATTTAAATATCTTTTAAAAAATATTTGAAAGGACTGTCTAATAAACTAAATGCATATTTAGCTTTTTTAGACAGTTTTTTTATGCCTAGTTTAACCATGATTTTTATTTTTATGGAAAATAATTCCAAATATTGGAAATAAGGCTTTGATTTTCCCAAAATGATTGTTATATTTGTTTATAACCAAAAGTCAGACCATTGAAAATATTTGTAGTAGAAGATGATTTAGTATTTGCCAAAAGTATCAAATACTACCTTGGGCTAAATCCAGATAATGAAGTAGAGCACTATACCAATGGTAAAGAAGCTTTAGCTAATAAATATAAGAATCCAGAGCTTATTATTTTAGATTATCACTTGCCTGGAATGAATGGAAATGAAATTATGAAAGCCTTTCATAAGTTCAATCCCAAAACATTTATCATTATCATGTCGTCTCAGAGCGATATAAAGGTTGCTGTTAACTTAATGCGCGATGGTGCATTTGATTACTACGTAAAAGACACGGATTTAAAAGATCGACTTTGGATGTCGATGGAGAAGATAAGTAGGTTAAGTGGCTACGAGAAAAAGATTGAATTACTAGAAGCAGAAGTTGAGAATAAATACGCCTATAATAAACTAATTAGAGGAAATAGCAAACCCATCAAAAGCATTTATAACCTTATTGAAAAAGCAACCAAAACCAATATTAATGTGAGTATTTCTGGAGAAACTGGAACTGGAAAAGAATTGGTTGCCAAAGCTATTCATTATAATTCTTCAAGAAGCAAAGAAGGTTTTATTGCCGTGAATGTGTCTGCTATTCCAAACGAACTAATTGAAAGTGAGTTATTCGGTTACGAGAAAGGGGCTTTTACGGGTGCCAATAGTCGTAAATATGGTAAATTTGAGGAGGCCAATAATGGAACTCTATTTTTAGATGAAATAGGTGACATGGATTGGGGAATGCAGAGTAAGATTTTAAGGGTTTTACAAGAAAACGAGTTAACAAGAATAGGTGGGAATACTACTATTCGATTGAATGTTCGTCTTATAGTAGCTACCCATAAAAATTTATCCGATTTAGTTAGAAAAGGGGAGTTTAGAGAAGATTTATACTATAGGTTACTTGGATTACCCATTCAAATCCCACCATTGAGAGCTAGGGAAGGTGATGTACTTTTATTAGCCAAACATTTTATTGGCGAATTTTGCGCTAATAATGGCATGACGGATAAAAAATTAGGGCTCTCTGCTCAAGAAAAACTAAAAAGTTATCACTTCCCTGGCAATGTAAGAGAATTGAAATCGATAAGTGAATTAGCTGTTGTGATGTCCAATGAAGATATGATAGAAGCATCAGATATTAATTTCAGTTCTTTAGGTTCTGTGGAAGACATATTCTCCGAAGAATTATCTATGAAAGAATACCATCAAAAAATCATTAAGTATTTCCTCAAGAAATATGATAATAAGGTTAGACTGGTCGCCAAAAAATTGGATATTGGTAAATCAAGTATCTACAATATGATAAAAGAAGAAGAAGAACAATATTCTTAATACATTATTTCCTCGCTTGTTTTTCCAATTCTGTATTTTCATTTCAATAGAATAAAATACTATCTTTGTTAGGTTCATATTCTTTAGAATACCCTTAAAATCAAATGCATTGTCAAAATGAGCTATTCTTTCCTTATCGAAAAAGCCCAAATTGCACGGATAATATTGAGGAATCTCTCTTTGTTTTTCTTGTTGTTGTTTGTTTCTTTTGCCTTCTCTCAGAATAATTATTCCATTTCCAAACAAATTACTTCTATCAATGGTTTACCTTCAGATTATGTATATGATATAGAGTTTGACCAAGCAGGCTATGCTTGGATTGCTAGTTCAGAAGGATTAATAAAGTATAATGGAAAAACTTTTAAAACCTATTTCCCTAATGATACCATAGAAGATGCTAGCGTTCAGAAATTGATAGTTGATAGTCAAAAAATTTGGTTTACAGGCTCTAAGGGACAACTGTATTGCTTTAACATGGAAAGTGGTGATTTTGAGTTGTTCGAATTAAATCCTCAATTTATAAATTCTCAAAGACGAGTAGCATATACATTCATTTATTTGGATTCTAAAAAAAGGCTGTGGTTGGGTCAGAAAAATATAGGAGTTTTAATTTTTGATACCAAAACTGGAGAACAAAAGATTTTTAATAAAGCTAATTGCTCTTGGCTTCCTTCTAATTGTGTATTTGATATTTGCGAGGATGATTCAGAGCTGTTTTGGCTAGCCACCCGAGCTGGCCTTATCTCAACTTCTTCTCTTTGGAATTATGCTTTTGAAGAAAACCAAACACCTAAATTAGTTTCTGATAAACTTTCCTATTGTACCAAAAGTGTAATTATTGATTTAGCTGGTTATGTTTGGTTTGGTACCAGAGAACATGGTTTGTTTCGCTATAATGTTATTTCTGATGAGGTGATATCTCATTCTGTTGGATCTGATAATTTGCCAGCGAATGTGGATAATCTTTATTTAGATGAGAAAAATCATTTATGGTTTTCGAGCCTAAATGATGTCTATAAAATAGATATAAGTAATGAATTAGTAAATGATTTGAATAGTTACCCATTGGTAAGTACTTTCAGTAATTGGCACCAAATTAATGATTTTACACATTCCAAATCTGGGAATATTTGGATTGCCACTAAGGGAGGTGGAATAAGTATACTCATTAATAGAGAGGAGAGATTTAATAATTCAGATTTTCAACCTGATAAAAAAGATTTGTTCGAGTTCTCTATTAAAGATTTAATAATTACAAAAGAAAATAGATTATGGACTATAACTGCCGAACAAGGTGTAATGGTTTTTAAATCCAATGGAAAATATCTATCAAAACTTAGTTCAACCATTAATAATAAGTTTAATAAATGGGAAAAGAGAGCATTGTTTCTGTCTTCTAACGAGAACATAATACTCATTGGGGATCAAAAAAAAATATTACAAATAAACACTGAGAAAGATAATGAAATTTCAAGATTGACCCTCCCTAAGAAAATAAGATCTCAAATTAAAGACATCAGAGGTGTATATTATAATCAGGATAATAGTTTTTGGATTTATGATGATAATGGCGCATTTCTAATTGATAAAGGGGGTTTGATTGATACTATTAATTCCAATAGTCCCATATCAGTTGTTCTAGAGGATTATAGGAAAAATATTTGGTTTGGTACTGAAAATAATGGGTTGATTCTTTATTCTACATCTTTAAAAAAGAAGCAAAGAATGGAGTATTTCCCAAATTCCAAACATCAATTAGTAGGAAACAAAATCAGTTGTTTGTTGGAAGATAATACCGGTGTAATGTGGGTAGGAACATTAGATGGTGGTCTCTGCTATTTTGATAGAAATTCAAAACAATTTAGAAAGCTTAAGACAAATAAACAAGAAAGCTTAACATCTGTTTACTCAATGATCGAATACAACAGTGAAAGTTTATGGATAACTTCCACTAAAGGAATATCTGAATTGAACATTGATGCAAAGAAAATGAAACTTTATACTCATGAGCAAGGTTTACCTTTGGTTATGTTTAATTCAAATTCAGTTGTGAAAAATACTTCTGAAGCACTATTCTTTGGTACGCAAAATGGAATCATCAGTTTTTATCCCCAAAAAATAAATTTAAGCAAAAATTTCCCTAAAATAGATTTCACTGACATTAATGTATTTAACCATTCCATCTATAATAATGATAGTATATATTCTTTTTTAATTTCCAATGATACAATGTTGGTATTAGAAGCTCATCAGAATTTTATAGGCTTTGGATTTGTGGCTCTTGATTTAGATTTTCCCGAACAAATCATATACAAATATAAGCTATCTGGGGTTGATGAGGATTGGATTGTCAATAGGAATGTGAATTATGTAAGTTATTCTAATTTATCTCCAGGTGATTATTTATTCGAAGTTACTTCTACAAACAAGGATGGGATCTGGAACCCAAACCCTATTCATTTCCATATTAGTATTATCACAGAGTTTTACAAAAGAGTTTGGTTTTGGGTCATTTTAGGAATTCTTTTTTCTTTTGTCATCATTATTCTTGTCTATTTTAGATTGTATTTGGTGAATCAAAACACCAAAATTTTAGCCCAAAAAGTAGAGATTAAAACTCAACAATTAAAAGAATCTAATTTGAGACTCCAAAAAGAAGTGGATGAAAGAAAAAATGCAGAGGAGCACGCTGATAAAGCTAACCATACCAAAAGTGAGTTCCTTGCTAATATGAGTCACGAAATCCGAACTCCAATGAATTCCATTATAGGATTTACTGATTTACTTTCTTCTCTTGTTAAAGAGGAAAAGCAAAAGTATTATTTAGATAGCATCAGAAGCAGTGGTAGAAGTCTTTTGGTTTTGATAAATGACATATTAGATTTATCAAAAATTGAAGCTGGAAAATTTGATATTGAATATAGGACTGTAAATATCCAGAATCTTATAGCAGATATTAAACAGGTATTTACTCTTAAGTGTGATGAAAAGGATCTTTTATTTGAAACTTATATAGATCCTAAAATTCCAAGGGCTTTAGAGTTAAGTGATACCAGATTGCGACAGATATTTGTGAATATTGTGGGTAATGCAATTAAGTTTACTGATAAAGGAAGAATTAGTATTTCTGTCTATCAGATTGCCGCACCTGTATCTACCAATAATATAAATTTAAAAATTGAAATACAAGATACTGGTGTAGGGATTCCTAAGGAACAACAAAACAAAATATTTAGTGCATTTCAACAACAAGAGGGTCAGGAGTTTAATAAATATGGTGGAACGGGTTTGGGCCTTACCATTAGTAAGAGGTTAATGGAATTAATGGGAGGGAAAATAGCCCTAAATAGTGAAGTCGGAGTGGGTTCTACCTTTACACTATACCTGAACGATGTACCTCTATCTACCGAAAACCCAGAGGTTTTTGAGACAGAAGAAAACTTCGTTTTGAATGAATTGGACCTAAATGGAATTTCCATTTTGGTAGTGGATGATAGTTGGGCCAACAGAGATCTTATAAAAGAATACTTAATTGAAACCAATGCTACTATTTTTGAGGCAGGAAATGGACAAGAAGCTTTCGAAAGTGCAAAAGAGAATCTTCCTGATATCATTTTCTTAGATATCCGTATGCCTGTGATGACCGGGCCAGAAACAGCTAAAGCTCTAAGAGATTATTTCCCAACTGCTGAAATACCTTTGGTAGCTTTTACGGCAAGTGTTTCTTTTGCAAGTGCTAGTAACTTTAAGGCGGCAGGTTTCGATGATGTGCTTTTAAAGCCTGTACAAATGAATGAGATGGCAGATGTGATATCTAAATATGTTTCTGTTAGTGCTGATACAAAAGTGTCTGTGATACCAAGTGTAGAAGAAGAGTCTTATGCCAGTTACGAAAATATTAGAATAATCGATTTAAAAGCTGCCTTGGAAGAGTTGCAGCTGCTAAAGGGTAAATGGGAATTTACAAAATCAAATAGATTTATAAACACAGTATTAGATTTTAGTAAAGAAGTTGAAGAAATAGGGGTATCATATGGTATTAATTCCATCACTCTGTATGGTAAAAAACTAAGTTTGCATGCGGAGAGTTTCGATACAGAAAAAATGGAAAAAACTTTGAATGAGTTTGTCGATATGGTTGGAGAATTGAATAGTTATTTAAACGATTAATTATGGAAACTGGTCAGTACAAAGTACTTATAGTAGATGATGTTCCAAAAAATATTATGGTTTTGGGTAATAATTTACTGAGCGAAAATTATCAAATTGCCTATGCTCGTAGCGGACAAGAAGCAATTGACTTAACTCTTGAAAATGATTTCGATTTAATCTTATTAGATATAATGATGCCCGGAATGGATGGTTACGAAACCTGTAAACACATTTTAAATAATCCCCAAACAGCCCAAATTCCGATCATCTTTATAACTGCAAAAAACGATTTCGACAGTATTGTTAAAGGGTTTGATGCCGGAGCTAAAGACTATGTAACTAAGCCATTTAATGCAAAAGAACTCTTAGCTAGAGTGAGAACTCATTTGGAGCTAAAAAGAAATCGAGAAACATTGGAAGGACTAAACTCCAAGCTAGAGCAAAAGGTAAGGGATCGCACATTAGAACTCAAAAAAGCCAATGATAAAATAAAACAGCTCGATTCTGCTAAAAGCAGTTTCTTAGGTATTATAAGTCATGAAATTAGAACTCCATTAAATGGGATATTCGGAAGCGTAGAAATCCTCAGGGATATGTTGAAAGATGATGATAGTGAAGATATTATAGAAATGATATCAGAATCGGCTGAAAGACTTTTGACTTTTTCTGAACTTTCAACTTTGATAACAGAATTAAATATAGATACTTATCAGCTGAGTAAGTATATTATTGATCTTTCAGATGTATTACAAGAAGTAAAAGAAGAGCGGATACTAAAATTAAGCAATGAAAGTAAAGTCAATATTCATTATGAGGACAATGAGAAGGGCTTTTTTATTGATGCAGATGAAAAACTCATTAGAAAAGTAATTAATGATATCATCCACAATAGCATTAAGTTTAATCAAGAATCCGTAGAAATTCATATAGACATTAATAAATCAGATCAAGATATTCAGATTCAAATTTCCGATGATGGTGTTGGTTTTCCATCGCATATTTTAGAAAATATCTTCGAAGTATTCCATGCCGACTCAGAAGAATATGTAGAAGGAAAAGGTTTGAATTTAGCTGCCGCTCGCTTAATATTACAGGCCCATGGTGGAAATATAAAAGCGGAGAATAGTAAAGACGGAGGAGCTTATGTTTCCATCAGTATCCCAAAGAGTGAAATTGGCTAAAAGTATTTTGTAATAGTATTAATTATCTATGACTGAAACTATAAAATCACAAGTGTTAAAAGCTCTGAAGAACGATTTACAGAAAAAGGTTGATTCATCTTCTCTAGAAATAGCTTCCATACGAGAATCAAGAAATAGCGATACCAAAAGCAGTGCTGGGGATAAATTTGAAACAGGCAGGGCCATGGCTCAAATGGAGTTGGAAAAGATGGAAAGAGCTTTGAGTAGGAGTGCCAAGCTGCTACAAGACCTAGAGCTTATCAATTTGGAAAAGCATTATAAGCAAGTAGAGTTTGGGAGCCTAATAATCACCAATAAAGAAAATTATTTCGCTTCGTTTGGATTAGGGAAAGTAACCGTTGATAGCAAGGATTATTATGCTATTTCTTTAGCATCCCCAATTGGACAAGTCATAAGACAGAAAAGGGTAGGAGATAAACTGGTTTTTCAAGGTCGCGAAATATGTATTGAAAATATTCTATAGACTTTAATTTAGGCATTTAATAATTTCCTTTACTTTTATACTTTGTCATATCCTAAAAAATATCGGTCATGAAACTAATCTGTTATTCTTTTTTAGTCATTTTTTTGTTGGGTTCCTTAAACTCTAGTTATTCTGCATCTGGAGGTCCCTTAAAACCAGAGCAGGCAGCCTACGATGTAAACTATTACTTTTTGGATATTAGCATTATTCCAGAAACTCAAAGTATTGATGCTTCTCTGTTGTGTCGCGTAAATATATTAGAATCCATAGATAGTTTATTATTAGATTTAGATGATGTATTTACGGTTTCAGCCATTTATTTTAGTTTAAATGATGGGGAATTTACTGAGGTAGGTTTCAATCATTTCAATGAGTTATTAAATATTGATATTCCAGAGGATGTGATGGAAGATGATATGGTTTCAGTAGAAATATACTATAGTGGAGCTCCTCGAATAGCAGATAATCCTCCATGGGGAGTTGGTTTTGTTTGGGAAACTACACCCGATGGCGCCCCCTGGTTAGCTGTTGCCTGTGAAGATGAAGGAGGAGATATTTGGTGGCCGTGCAAAGATCACCCGTCAGACGAACCTGATTCTATGAATATCAATTTCACTGTGCCAAATCCATTGATGTGTGTTTCAAATGGGCAGTATATGGGAGTAGATGACAATGGAGACAATACATCAACCTATAAGTGGTTTATATCCACACCTATTAATAATTATAATGTGACATTCTATGCTGCAGAGTTCATGTTGATAGAAGATGAATATGAAAGCACCATTGGAAATACCATTCCGTTTAGATTTTGGGTATTGCCAGAAAGTTACGAACAAGCGCTGGACTATATGGATGTCTTTCTTCAGGAATTTAATTTCTTGGAGGAAATATGTGGCCCTTTTCCTTTTGGTACTGATAAACATGGTTGGGCTCATGCGCCTTATTGGGGAATGGAACACCAAAGCATCATCGCCTATGGGCATAATTTCACAACGAATAACTGGGGCTACGATTATATCCATTATCATGAATTAGCCCATGAATGGTGGGGGAATTTAATTACCGCTAAAGATTGGTCTGATATCTGGATACATGAAGGAATAGCCACCTATACTGAAGCTTTATATGTTGAACATATGTCAGGATTAGATGATTATTTGCAATTTATGAGGCAGAATCGTCCTGGTGATAATCATTCATATCCTTTAGCACCACTCGAAAGTATGACAGCTGGTCAAGCCTTTGGATATTTAAATTCATATGGTCGTGGTGCTGCCGTCATGCATACTTTAAGGTATCATTTGGGAGATGATTTATTCTTTGAATTAATGAAAAGGTGGGCTTATCCGGACCCTAATGACTTTGACAATACCAATGGAAGACTATGCCGAATTTTAAGTACAGAGGATATGAAAAATCAAGCTGAGGAGGTCACAGGAATAGATTTATATCCTTTCTTTAGTGTTTTTATGCGTGAAGCAAGTTATCCCGACTTAATAGTTGAACGAGAATATAATCAAACAGTATTTCAGTGGCAGACAGAGAATAATATTCCTCTAGATATAAACATCCCCATTCTCATCAATGGTGAAGAATATACCGTTGAAATGACAAATGGACAAGGAAGCATAGAAATGCTGATAGAGGATGATTTAGAGATAGACCCAGATAAATGGATACTCATGGCGAATCCTACTATTTCAGTTTCTCTCAATGAGCTGGACAAGTCTGGAGCAGTGGTGAAATTAGAGCAAAATTACCCAAATCCATTTTCTGATTTTACTCAAATTGAATACAGTATACTAAATACAAATTATGTTTCATTGAAGGTTTATAACCTTGTTGGTAAAGAGGTGTTAAGCCTTGTGGATGAGGATGAAAACACAGGGGTTTATCAAGTAAATATAGATGGTAAAAATCTAGAGTCAGGAATTTATTTCTATACCTTAAAGATAGGCAATGCTGAAAAAACTAAGAAGATGCTTGTCTTGGATTAGGAGGTATAACCATAAACAATAAAGGCTGCTTGAATTTTATATTCACGCAGCCTTTATTTTGTAACCAAGATTTTATTTACATTTTTATCAATTTTTGAGAAGAAATAACCTCATTATTCTCAAATATAATAAAGTAAAGCCCATTTGGTAAAGAGGAAATGTCTATTTGAATTTTACCTTGCTGGTCATTATTACTGCCTTGTAATAGCGTTTTTCCTGAGATGTCTTTAATAGAATAATTTTCAACATCACTTGCACCATTAACCTGAACATGGTTCTGACTTGGGTTCGGATAAATTGAAATTTGCTCAAAATCTATATTTTCAAGACCAATAAGGTAGTCAATATAGATTTCCAAAGTTTCTGAATATTCGCTTTCGCCATATTCATTAATGGCTTTTACTGAAAGATAACAGTAACCAGAAAACTCAGTATTCCACTCTATATCCACGTCGTTGGCATCGCTAGTTAAGGTCCCGGCTGTTTCTGGTGACAAACTCCATTCATAATTTAAAGCTCCAGGAATGTAAGCTGCGGTATAAGGAGTGTTTGTGGTATTGGCCAATTCTATGGTATCAGAACCAATAGGTTGATTAGGAAGGCTGGTGCAGCAAATACAGTAACCGTGACTTCTGATTGTGCGCTTGTCTCACCATCGGTAACTTCTACAGTGTAAATAGTGGTATAATTGGGGCTAGTGATAAAACTTGGTAAATTAGATTGGAAGCCAACAGGGTAGGTAGTCCAATTATATTCATATGTTCCCGTTCCTCCAGTAACAGTAGCTAATAATTCAGTGTCTTCCCAATCTTCAATCTCATCTGGACTAGCAGTAGCTACCACAACTAGTTCACCATTTTCAACGAAAATAACTACATCGTCTGTATCGGAGCAACCGTAGGTATTATCTGTTACGGTTAAATCAAAAGTGCTTGTTGAATTGAGTTCCGTAGTGATTGGGTTACTTATGCTCGGATTATCTAATAGGTCTGTAGGTTCCCAAGACCAAGAATAATCTCCGCTGCCTTCTGTGGCACTACCTTCTAATTGAGTTGATGTTCCATTAATAATAGTTTGGTCCTCACCAGCAAAAGCAGAAATAGAATGAATACTCAGTTCCAAAGATGCTGAGGCTCCTTGTCCACAATCATTGATTCCTGTTACGGTGATTAAACCATTTTCAGCATTATTCCCCACTGAAACAGTGATGGTATTTGTGTTTTCTCCACTTGTGATAACGAAGCCATTTGGTAGCGTCCATTGGTGAGAATCTGCATGTTCAATAACGGGGACTGTAAACTCAATGTCACTTGTGCCTAAACAAATATCTTGCGGACCTATGATAACTCCAGCATCAGCAACTAATTGTATTACTGTAATAGTAATTGAGGAAGTCACAGAAGTAAGTCCATCGTTTACTTCAACAATATATTCTTTTGTTTCATTGGGTGAAATAGTAGGAGTGGCTTCGCTTGAAGTATAACCTACGGGATTACTAGTCCAGCTATAATAATACTCTCCAGAACCACCTGTTACAGTGTTTTCTATGATTAAGCTTTCACCAAAACAAATGGTGGTTGGGTTCACAGTGATTTCAACTTCAAGAGCATCTCCAACTACTATATTTACTATATCAGAGCTCGTACAACCCGTTGTATTATCTGTTACTTCCAATGTGAATTCTGTATCCTCAGTTAAAATGACGGTGACTGGATTTTGAACATTAGCATCCTCCAATAAGCTTGCTGGTTGCCATTGCCAGCTATAATCTCCACTTCCTTGGCTTACGCTTCCATTTAGAGTTGTAGAAGAAGTATGAGAAATATTTTGGTATTCACCAGCTGAGATTTCTAATAGGTTTACACTAATTCCTAAACTAGATGAAATACCATCTCCACAATCATTTACACCCACAACGCTAATATTTCCACTAGCTGCTGTTTCACTGGCTTCAACGGTGATGGAATTTGTATTTTCACCACTAAGCATATTGAAACCTTCAGGTAGTGACCAAGAATAGGAGGTGGCATTTTCAATAGTTTCAATAGAGTAGGAGAATTCGCTTTCTCCTTGGCAAACTTCAGTTAAGCCTGTAATTTCTACAGCATCAGCAGGGAAAGGGTTTACAGTGATGGTTACTGATTCTTGCAATGTTGATGTTCCATCAGAAACTTCTACATGATAAGTAGTTGTTATAAGTGGCGATACACTGGGGTTAGAAATATCAGAAGTAAATCCTTCTGGTGTGCTGGTCCAAGAGTAGGTGTAATTTTCAGAACCACCAGTTGCTGTTGTTGTTAATTGTGAGTTTTCACTGGCGCATATTTCTGTAGGTTGAGCTGAAATAGAGATTTCAAGCGGAACTCCCTGATGCTCAATGGCTCCCATATCGATGATTCCATTATGGATTCTAGTATTTCCTAGTAAATCTAATTCTGGATAATCACCACTTGGGTTTCCTGCATCAATACATGGGGAATTATTTTGTAATGACCAATCAGCTGAAGTGCCATCGTATTCATTCCCTGCTCCAGATGATGGATTAGTAAATAATGGGTTTTCATCAATATTGTTTTCGTATTCTCCTAGAAAAAATGAACCTGGTGCAATACCGATATCATTTTGTCCGCCTTCAATGTCACAATAAGTAAAATTAGGAGAAAGCGCATCGGTATCTAAGTAAATTTGATTTCCGTCTTCGGTTGCAACGTTTCCCCATATTATATTATTTTGAATAGTATAACTTTCATCCATCTCAGCGAAATAAATCGCCCCTCCATAATTAGATTTATTATTTGAAATTGTATTGTTATGAATATTTGGTGTTCCTAATACTGTATAAATCCCACCACCATTATGATCATTTTCACCGTCAGCAATTGTAGAGTTATTTGTAATTATATTATTATAAATTGAGGCTTGAGAATTTGTAATGTAAAATCCTCCCCCAAATCGACAATAGTTATTTGATATGATATTGTTTTTTACAATTGGATTTCCATGGTTAATAGATATTCCTCCAGCTTCAACGTCGGCATTATTTTCAGTTATAATATTACCAGAAATAATAGCGTCGGAATATGCTATATTGATTCCACCGCCTACACCAGAGTAATTATTACAAATTAAATTGTTTTTTATAATAATATCTCCGTATAAAACCAAAATAGGAGATTGTGATATGTGATTTGAAATAAAACAATTGCTGATATTAATTTTTGAGTAATGTGAGATTTCAAATGCAGATGCTGTTTGATCATCATATTGTTTAGTGTATTGTAATTTACAATAAATAAACTTCGAGGAATCATTTGTTAATGGAGTATCATTAAAATCAATTCCTAACCATCCTTGAGATTCGTCAGTTGCTGTAAAACTAATGCTATCATTAATATTACCAATTGCAGTTAATTGCCCTAAAACAAGTAATCTAGCTGTATAATTAAATTTGACTTCAACCCCAGGTTCAATTGTTAATGTGGTTCCATCAGTAATTAGAATTGAGTTTTGGACCAAATATGGAGAACCAGAGGCAGTTCATACACCTTCAACATTTCCACCAGAAATAGTAGTTTGAGAAAATAACAAAGAATGAGAGATAAATAATAGGCTTAAAAATAGAAATACTTTTTTCATAAGAAATAGATTTTTAAATGCAGAAATAAATATATATACGTTAACGGAACCAAAAATAGTCTTTTTTCTTATACAACAAAACCCCAAATTGGAATATTCCAATTTGGGGTTTGTAATATTGATAATTCTTGCTTCACAATTATTGCAAGAAGAATTGATATTCCAAAGCTTTGTTAATAAATCTTCGAGAACAAGGCTTGTGAATCTTAATTAACAGGGGTCCAGACAGTAAACGTCGGGATGACTGACTATTAAGTTGAGCATAACGATGTTATCGGAGTTTTAACTTCGTTGAGCTCGTGAAAACTCGGTTCTTGCAAAGATTTATTGATACTATTTATCTTCTGGTAGCAATACCACTTCAATTCTAGTATCTTCTTTTAGATATTTCTTTGCAATCTTCTTTAATTCTTTGGCATTTAGGTTTTCTATCATCTCTTGTTTCTTAGTGATGTCTTCCATATTGCCATTATTGAAATAGGCTGCTTCCATTGATTTTAACCAGAAACGGTTTTTCTCTAGATTTTCTTTGAAATCTAAACGTTGTGTCTCTTTTACTTTATCAATGTCTTCTTGTGTAGGACCATCTTTCTTTAGGTTCTCTACTTCAGAAATAGCAGCTGCTATTAACTCGTCAACATTCTCAGGACCACAAGGGAAACCGATAGAGAAACGATATTTTCCAGAAGGGAACTGACTCATGCTTCCTCTGGCACCAACACCATAAACACCTGATTTCTCTTCTCTTAAGTTTTCGATCAATTTAATAGAAAGAACATCCCCTAAAGCAGTTAATAAATACTTTTCTTTAGCATCGTATTTACAAGCAGCAGTGAAATAGATAGTTACCATAGATTTTTCGTCTTGTCCTTTTTTAACTTCCACTTCAATGGGTCCTTTAGGTGCATTTACTTTATGGTCTACAAAGCTTTCTTTGGTGCCTTCACCTTTTAGGCTTCCTAAATATTTTTGAATCAATTCTATGTCGGTATCTTTATTGATGTTTCCAACAAAGAAGAAAACAAAATCACCAGCATTAGCAAAACGCTCTTGGTATGCTTTTTTAGCGATTTCAAAGTCATAAGATTTTAACTCTTCAACAGAAGGAATATAGTTTCCTCTAATATGATTATCAGCTACCACATGGCTCACTTGGTCGCGATAATAGGTGGTTGGATCTTGGAGGAGGTTGGGAAGATACATGGCCGACTTCGAAATAATTGAAGCAAAGGCTTCTTCATCAAAATTAGGTGCAGTAAAATAAAGGTTGATGAGTTGTAACATGGTTTCAAAATCCTTTGGTGTGGCATTACCACTAAATCCCTCTTTTAGAGAAGAGATATAAGGATTGATTCTGATGTTTTTTCCAGCTAATAATTTCTCCAACTCAATGTTTGAGAATCCATTAACACCGCTTTCACTAACCAATTGGCTTCCCATTTCAGCAGACTTAAATTCTTCATCATTATATAAAGAAGAACCACCTAGGCTGTAAGCTGAAACTAGAATCTCATCGTTTTTAAATTCTGTTGGCTTTAAAACTACTTTCAAACCATTAGCAAATTCTAATATTTCAATACCATCTTCGGCAATAGTTTCTGTTTTTGTAATGGCTGCAGCTTCAGGAATAACTTCCATCAATGGGCGATCAGATACGGCATCCACATAAGCTTCTACTTTGTTTTTATCCGCATCGCTTAACCAAGTACTTACTTCGTTTTCAGTTGGTAGAACGAGTCCTTCTTGCTCAGGAGCCATAATTACTACTACGCGATTATAATCTTTAATCCATTCAGCAGCTAAAGCATTTACTTCTTCTAATTTAATAGTAGGTAGTAATTTTTGTGTCATTCCATATTCTGCTTCAATACCTGGAGAAGGAACTTCTTCTAGGAAATGGTTTACATATTCGTTTACATATCTTGCAGATTCTGTTTTATCCGCTTCTTTAAATGCTTTTTCTAAACGAGTGATGTACTCTGTTTTATATCTGTCCAATTCACTTTGAGTGAAACCATGTAATTTTACTCTTTGGTTTTCTTCTAAAAGTGTTTTTAAACCATGCTCAATACCATCAGGGCCAACAACAGCAAAAAAAGAATAGCTATTCTTACTTCTTACCATTCCGCCATAGCTAGTACTTGCAAACATAAATGGAGGAGTAGCAGATTGAGTTAATTCTCCCAAACGTGCGCCCAACATTCCATTATACATACTTTGAGTTAAATCACGACGATAATCGTTCCATAATTTTGTTTCTTGAGTATCATCTTTATACATCAATTGAATCATGGTATAGGGAGCTTCTTTATCGCTAACAACAGAAATATAAGTTTCTTTATGGTCAGGAACTTCAAATTCTTTTCTTTCACGATATTCTTTAGGCATTTCGATAGAACCAAACTTATCTTCTATCTTTCTCAACATTTCTTGTGGTTCTAAATCACCAATGGCAATAACAGCCATTAAATCTGGACGATACCATTCTCTGTAAAAACGACGGATAGTTTCATACTCAAAGGTTTCTAAAATGTCTTTTAGACCAATTGGTAATCTTTCGGCATACATAGAATTTTTAAACATAATTGGGAAATACTCATCGCGCATACGTTGTTGAGCACCTTGTCCAATTCTGAGTTCTTCTAAAATAACTCCTCTTTCTTTGTCAATTTCTTCATCGGTAAAAGAAACACCATTAGCCCAATCAGCTAAAACCAAAAGACCTTTGTCAACAGTTTCAGGATCTTCTGTTGGTACTGGAAGCATATACACGGTTTCGTCGAAACTGGTATAAGCATTCAGATCCCCACCAAACTCAATACCTAAGCTTTGTAAATAACTCACCAACTCATTCTTCTCAAAATGCTCAGTTCCATTGAAACACATATGCTCACAAAAGTGTGCTAAACCTTGCTGATCATCATCCTCTAAAATACTACCAGCATTAACTACTAAACGTAATTCTACTTTGTTTTCTGGTTTTGCATTCGGGCGAATGTAATAGGTAATTCCATTGCCAAGTTTACCTGTCAATACTTGAGAATCGAATGGAATCTCTTCAGTTAATTGAGCGGATAAGTCTTGTGCCACTGTGCTTTGAGTGAAGCCCAGAAAAAGAAGAGCCACCCAAAAAGTGAAAATAAATTTCTTCATGTTTTTAATATTTTGATAAATAGGTATCAAAAGTACATAAAAGAGACTAATCAACAATGTGACTGTACGAAATCGATCGTTTTTCATTGTTCAAACGGTGAAATACCTAAGGGAATAGACTTATAAGGGGGCTTGGGGGCTTGGGGGCTTGGGGACTTGGGAGAAAGGGGGAAAGGGGGAAAGGGGGAAAGGGGGAATTTGGAGAATTAAAGATAAGAACAGAATTGTAAATGAAATAAAAAAGCTTTGCGTTTTATGTGGGTAAAAAACACCTTATATATTAAAATATATATGATTATGCGTGATTAGCTAAAGTATTGAATTAAGAATTTTAAGTCAATCCAAGCTCGATCAACTTAGATTCTTCATCAGAATAATCCCCATTATTTAAAGATTCCAATAGCTTTTTCTCAGAGGAGCTTCCTTTTTCAATTTGGTATAAAGCTTCTAATTGTAGGAGCCATTCTTTGGGATACTTTCGGAGGATTTCGTCGATGAGTATATCAGATGGACGAGAAGAGGAAGTGCTAAAGCTATTAATTTGATCATAAAGCTGAAATAGGTACTTCTCTTTCTCAGAATAATTGATTTTATGAGTGACTTCGCTAGGGGTTTCTAATTTTAATTGATAACCAGCAGCATCTGCTACACCTGCAAAAACTGATGGAATTTGTTCCCCAATGCCCATATCGTAAATGCCCCAATCTGGTTGGAATAGCACTTGTTCTTTATACTCCACAGTGCAATCCTCAAAACTCATTATTAGGAGTTTGTTATTTTTTCTTGTGGTACTCATCAAACGACCATTAACCTTTAATCCACTATCAAATTCTAATCTGCAGTCCTTTCCTATAATGATATCCATATTTCGCAAGTCGGACTCCTCTAATAATCTCATGGGTTTTAATGCACCTTTGAGTTTTCCAACGGCAGTTCCATATCCATGTTCATGGTATTCTTTTCCATGGCCTTCGAGTACTTTATATTGATAGCTCAACATGCTAGGTCCATTGGTTTGAATATAAACAATATGAGCACCTTCCGCAATGAGATTGGTAAAAACACCGCTTACTTGCAATCCGCTTCTTAAAACAGCAGTTGCTAAATCCTTTGATTCTATTGCTTTATTTATGCCTTGAATACCTCCAATTTTTAATGACATGGTTGCAGTAAATTCATCTAAGACAGTATTCAAATGGTTAAAATCAGGTGTCACAAATAACTGAGGTTGAGGTTTCGTGATATCAAAAGAATAGTCCATAGCTTCTAAACTATATGGAATTTTCTCAACCTTTTCACTCATAGCCCAAACACTTTCACCAATGGAGGATAATAATCCAGCCCCATATATTTTAGGGTCTTGTACACTCCCAATTAAACCATATTCTACAGTCCACCAATGCAAATTACGAATGAAGGCCATTTCGGATGGAGGACTCGGATTAGCTTCTAATTCAATGATGGCATCCTCTGCTGTTTTAATATCTTTAGCTTTAGTATTGGGATCTGCTTTTAAAATAGAAAGATGACGAATGGCTTCATAGAGTTCATAATCATAAGTGCTACTAAAGGCTTTTGAACCAATATCTCCGAATTTTCTTAAATATTCTGCATATTCCTTATCAGCAATAATAGGCGCGTGACCCGCAGCTTCATGAACAATGTCGGGAGCAGGAGTATATTCCAGTTGATCAATAGAACGAATATCAGCAGCAATAACTAGAACATTATGTTTTTGGAATTCCATAAAGGCAGCTGGAGGAATAAAACCATCCACACAAACAGCTCCCCAGCCAATTTGGGATAAAATATCATTCATATCTTCCAAAGAAGGAATCCTATCAATACTTATTCCTGTTTTCTTTAATCCATCTAGATAACTATGATGCGCCACATCAGCAAGATAATCTAAATTTCTTCGCATCACATATCTCCAAACAGCCTGGCTTCTTCCAGTATATTGTTGATAGTTTTGGTCAATAATGAAATCTTTTAAATGTTCAGGTAAGCTTTCTATAATGGGATTGGTCTTCATATATTATATTGGAAATATGGGTGAATGGTAAAATTAGTAAATTTTAATATGTTTTAGACATTGAGATGAGTAAGCTTGTTTTTTTTGCAAAAGATTAACAGCTAGCGAAGTCAAGTACAAAAAGGGAATTCAATTAGATCATGTTAACACCCGTTAAAATGCTCATTCATTTCTATTTAAATATTATCTTTGAGTTTTAATGTAACAATAGAAGCAGTTCATCGTCAAAAAATCGTTCTTAAAATCAGATAAAATGAGAAGAATTTATGTATTATTAACTTTGGCTATAGTAATGGGAGGATTGAATTCCTGTGACTGTGATCAGGCCAAAGACAAAAAAGCCGAAATAGTGAAAGCCAAACAAATTCCTTTAGAAAACTTCTTTAAAAACCCGGAGAAATCTAGTTATCAAATCTCTCCTGATGGAAGTTATTATTCTTATATGGCTCCTTATGAAAGTAGAATGAATATTTTCATTCAAAAGAGGGGCGAAGCTGAATCAATTCAGTTAACAAAAGAAGTAGATAGAGATATCGCAGGATATTTCTGGCCAAATGATGAACAAATTGTGTTCTTAAAAGATACTGGTGGAGATGAAAATTATCGTCTTTACGGTGTGAATATAGATGGAACTAATCTTATAAGCTTTACTGAATTTGAAGGTGTTAGATCGCAAATTATTGATGATCTTCCAGAGCAAAAAGATTTCATGATTATTGGCTTAAACAAGAGGAATCCTCAAGTTTTTGATCCCTATCGTTTGAACTTGAAAACTGGTGAAATGGAAATGATTGCTGAGAATCCTGGAAACATTCAGGGTTGGATGCTAGACCATAACGGCAAATTAAGAATTGCATTGGCTCTTGATGGCACCAGTCAAAGTGTATTATATAGAAGCACTGAGCAAGACGAATGGAAAACTATATTAACGACTAATTTTAAAGAAGGTTTTAGCCCTCAATTTTTTACTTTCGATAATAAAAATATCATAGGAAGTTCTAATATTGGAAGAGATAAGTCAGCCATTGTAGAGTTTAACCCTGCAACAGGTGAGGAAGTTAAGGTTTTATATAAGAATGACGATTATGATGTTGAAAGCGTGAGCTATTCTAGGAAAAGAAAAGTAATTACTGCTGCATCATATACAGGTTGGAAACGAGAACGTCATTTTTTCGATACCAAATCGGAGGAAATGTACAAGAAATTAGAGAAGCATCTTTATGGATATGAGATTGCAATATCAGCAAGCAACGATGATGAAAACACATATATCATCAGAACTTATAGCGACAAGTCATTGGGTTCGTATTATATTTATAATACTGATAATGATGAGATTGAGAAGATAGTAGAAGTGAGTCCTTGGATAGATGAAAACGAAATGTCGAATCAGCTCCCCATCAGTTATACTTCGCGCGATGATTTAAAAATTCATGGATATTTAACTTTGCCAAAAGGCTATACCATGGAAAACGCTAAGAACCTTCCTGTGGTGATTAACCCTCATGGTGGTCCTTGGGCTAGAGATAGTTGGGGATTCAATCCAGAAGTTCAGTTCTTAGCCAATAGGGGATATGCAGTATTGCAAATGAACTTCCGTGGTTCAACAGGTTATGGTCGTCAGTTTTGGGAAGCTTCTTTCAAAAAATGGGGACGCGAAATGCAAGATGACATCACTGATGGAACCAATTGGTTAATTGATAATGGAATTGCAGATCCTGAAAGAATTGCTATTTATGGTGGTTCTTATGGTGGATATGCTACTTTAATGGGATTAGTTAAAGAGCCAGAATTATATGCTGCAGGTGTTGATTATGTGGGTGTTTCTAATATGTTCACTTTTATGAAAACTATTCCTCCTTATTGGAAACCAATGTTGGATATGATGTTTGAAATGGTTGGTGATTTAGAGGCCGATAGTTTGATGCTTCGTGAAGTATCTCCAGTATTCCATGTAGACAAAATAGAAGCTCCATTATTCATTGCTCAAGGTGCAAACGACCCTAGAGTGAATGTGGATGAGTCTGATCAAATGGTTGCTGCCATGAAAGAAAAAGGAGTCGTTGTTGAGTATTTAGTGAAAGATAATGAAGGTCATGGTTTTAGAAATGAAGAAAATCGTTTTGATTTTTATAGAGCTATGGAAGCTTTCTTAAATAAGCAATTATTAGAAAAATAAGACAATTATCGTTTTATAATACATTGAGCCACGAATTCTGAGAATTACTCATAGAATTCGTGGCTTTATTGATCTTGATGATCAATATTTAATAAAGCTTTTTAGCTTCTGCTAAAATTTCAAGAATGAGTTCTTTAGGGATATCTAATCTAGGATCGATAGGTAAAACTTTCATCTTTTTTCTATTCCCTTTTTCAAGCATTTCATTTTCCATAAGATTTCCTTTTGCAAATCCAATATAGGGTAGATTTCCTTTCTTTTGCTTGTATAAATAACAGAACATGTTGTCTTTATAGTAAAAGTGGATAGGCTGACTCATGTTGTGCCACCTATACCGATGTAACTGTGCCACTCAA